>DPKU01000062.1 GCA_003542355.1 Clostridiales bacterium
GATTCGGTTCTGATCATCGAAGAAGCGATTCTGGTATATGACCGCTTTACAAAGACCGCACGCGCAGACCGGGGAGATGGCTCCACGGAAAAAATGAAAGAGGATTTCAGGGAAATCGATCTGTCCCTGCTGCGAAGTGCATTGAACGAGTAGGAATACTGCTGATCTTATCGGAGGAGGAATGACGTATGAAGTTGGAACTAGGGTATATCACCATCCGGGATATACAATTCGGCCCGAAATCGAAAGTAGACAATAATGTATTATATGTAAACAAAGAAGAATTGTCTGCGCTGATCCTGGCGGACGAAGGGATCACATCTGTGGAGATGGACCTGGCACGCCCCGGAGAGTCGGTGCGCATCACGCCAGTGAAGGATGTGATCGAGCCGCGGGTCAAAGTGAGCGGAACCGGAGGGATCTTCCCCGGCTGGTGCGCGAAAGTGCAGACTGTCGGAGCAGGAAGGACCCATGTTCTGAAGGGCGCGGCAGTGATAACGACTGGGAAAGTAGTCGGCTTCCAGGAAGGGATCATCGACATGAACGGAGAAGGGGCAAAATATACCCCATTTTCGAAGCTGAACAGTCTGGTGCTTGTTATCCAACCCAAGGAAGGAATGCTGCAGCACGCTTACGAGAAATCACTGCGGCTGGCTGGATTGAAAACTGCGGAATATCTGGGCAAACTGGCAGAACATCTGGAGCCCGAAGAAGTGCGCACTTTTGAAACACTTTCCGTCACGGAAGGGATCAAGATGTACCCGGAGCTGCCTAGAGTGGGCTACGTATTGATGCTTCAAAGCCAGGGACTGCTCCACGATACCTATGTGTACGGCGTGGATGCAAAACAGACGCTTCCGACGCTCATCGGCCCCACGGAGCTGATGGACGGCGCCATCATCAGCGGAAACTGCGTGTCGGCCTGCGACAAGAATACGACGTATCATCATCTGAACAATCCCGTGGTGGAGGATCTGTTCTCAGAACACGGGAAAACTCTGAATTTTGTGGGTTTGATGATCACAAACGAGAATGTGTATCTGGCGGATAAAGAACGTTCCTCCGACCGTACGGCAGAACTTTGCGCATACCTCGGTCTGGACGGTGTTATTATTTCACAGGAAGGCTTCGGCAATCCCGATACCGACCTGATCATGAACTGCAAGAAGATCGAAGCCAAACGAATCAAGACGGTCATCATCACCGATGAATACGCAGGGCAGGACGGCGCATCTCAATCCCTGGCAGATGCCGATGCGGCAGCCGATGCCGTTGTGACCGGCGGAAATGCCAACATGGTGATCCATCTGCCGGCCATGGACCGCGTGATCGGATCCATCGACCAGGTGGATCATATCGCCGGAGGCTGGTCCGGATCTCTAAAGGAAGACGGAACCATCACCGCAGAGCTGCAGGTGATCACCGGCGCCACAAACGAGCTGGGTTTCAATACCTTCAGCGCCAGATAGGAGGAAAGCATGAATCAGATCAAAGTGGTCCACTACCTCAATCAGTTTTTCGCCCAGATCGGCGGAGAGGAAAAGGCCAACATCCCCCCGGAAATAAAAGAAGGACCCATCGGTCCGGGCATGGCCTTCCAGGCTGCGTTCGGAAGCGATGCAAAAATAGTCGCTACGATATTCTGCGGCGACTCTTATTTCAACGAAAATGCGGAAGCGTCCATCGCGGCGATCCTGGAGATGATCCAAGCGCAGAAGCCCGATCTGGTGATCTGCGGCCCAGCTTTCAATGCGGGGCGCTACGGCGTAGCCTGCGGAGCCGTGGCTTCTGCAGTAAAGGAAAAACTGGGCATTCCGACGATCACGGGCATGTACGCAGAAAACCCGGGCGTCGACCTGTATAAAACCAGCGCATATATCGTACCGACCAAAGATAGCGCAGTCGGTATGAGAGACGCAGTTGCAGCCATGGTCCCGCTCGCACTGAAGCTGGCAAGAGGACTGTCCATCGGATCTTCCGCCGAAGAGGGCTACATTCCTATGGGGATCCGCAAAAACTTCTTTGAAGCG
This sequence comes from Clostridiales bacterium, assembly GCA_003542355.1. Taxonomy (GTDB): domain Bacteria; phylum Bacillota; class Clostridia; order Peptostreptococcales; family Anaerovoracaceae; genus UBA10908. The sequence goes on from DPKU01000062.1 coordinate 2,031, forward strand.
AAGAGGGGCTCCAGACGGGCTGTTGATATGCTGCTCAAGAAGTTGGCTGGTGAGCCCTTCGAAACAGAATTCCCCATGCCTACTTTCGACAGGGTCACCCCCAGTGCCGCCGTTGCGGACGTGAGCAAGGCGAAAATCGCTCTGGTCACCTCAGGCGGCATCGTACCAAAGGGCAATCCGGATCACATCGAATCCTCCTCTGCCTCCAAATACGGCAAATACGACCTGGACGGGGTTTCGGATCTGACTGAAGCAACTTATGAAACAGCCCACGGCGGATATGATCCGGTGTACGCCAACGCCGATGCCGATCGTGTACTGCCGGTGGACGTGTTGCGGGAATTCGAGCAGAAGGGCAAAATCGGAAGCCTCAGCAGATACTTCTATTCCACGGTCGGAAACGGCACCGCCGTAGCGTCCGCGAAGAAGTATGCTCAGGAGATCAGCAAGGAACTGGTAGCGGACGGTATTACCGCCGTGATCCTGACCTCCACCTGAGGAACTTGTACACGTTGCGGTGCAACGATGGTCAAGGAAATCGAACGCGCAGGGATCCCGGTGGTGCACTTGTGCACCGTCGTCCCCATCTCGCTGACGGTGGGCGCCAACAGGATCGTTCCTACGGTTGCCATTCCACATCCTCTGGGAAATCCGGCAGCCACGCCGGAGGAAGAAAAGGAATTGCGCAGAAAACTGTTGAATAAAGCGCTGGAAGCATTGTCAACGCCTATTGAAGAACAGACAGTTTTCGAGTAGAATAAGTCCGTTAAGGAGGAAATGTGTATGGATAAAATATATGACGTAATCATTGTAGGTGCAGGTCCGGCCGGATTGGCTGCAGGCCTGTACGCAGGCCGAAGCAGGCTGTCCACCCTGATCGTGGAGAAGGAAAAAGACGGCGGCCAAATCGTTCAGACGGCTGAAATCGACAACTATCCCGGTTCCATCGAGGGCGAGACCGGACCCAGTCTGGTCGAACGTTTTTCGGCCCAGGCAAAAAAGTTTGGCGCAGAGAAAGTCTTCGATACTGTTGTTGACATGGAGCTGGAAGGCGATCCGAAGAAAATCATCGGCCAGAAGGATACCTATCTGGCAAAAACCGTTATCCTGGCCGGCGGCGCAATGCCCACCAAAATCGGATGCCCCGGAGAGGATGAATTTACCGGAAAAGGCGTATCCTATTGTGCGACCTGCGACGCAGCATTCTTTGAAGGCTTCGAAGTGTATGTTGTGGGTGGCGGCGATGCGGCAGTGGAAGAAGCGATGCATTTGACGAAGTTTGCGCGAAAAGTGACCATTATCCATCGAAGAGACGAGCTGCGTGCGGTCAAGGCGATCCAGGAAAAAGCCTTCAAGATCGAAAATCTGGCGTTCATGTGGAATTCGGTGGTCAAGGAGCTTTCCGGTGACGGACTTCTCTCGCGTATGGTCGTAGAGGATACCAAAACCGGCGAGCAGCGGGAAATCCTGGCCGACGAGGAAGACGGCATCTTCGGTGTGTTCGTCTTTATCGGCTACAAGCCCAATAGCGGCGTGCTGGAAGGAAAGCTGCCGCTGGAAAATGGGTATGTCAAGACCGACGACGACATGAAAACCACCATACCTGGCGTCTTTGCAGCCGGTGACATCAGAGTCAAGAGCCTGCGGCAGGTGGTGACGGCTGCGGCCGACGGCGCAATCGCAGCGACACAGGCTGGCAAGTACATTGAAAGCCTGGAAGGATAGAGGGGATCGGAATATGCTGGAAGTAGACAAAGATACATTTGAAGCCGAAGTGCTTCAGGCAGAGGGTTATGTCCTTTGCGACTTTTTCGGGGACGGATGCGTCCCCTGCGAAGCGTTGATGCCCCATATCCACAAGTTTGCCGACGTGTATGGCGACCGGATGAAATTTGTGAGTATCAACACCTCAAAAGCCAGAAGGCTGGCCATCAGCCAGAAGGTTTTGGGGCTGCCCACCATTGTTCTTTATAAAGGTGGTGAAAAGGTCAAAGACCTGATCAAGGACGATGCGACACCTGCCAATGTTGAGGCTATGATCCAGGCGCATCTGTAGTAAGGATTTATCCCGTTCAGCGGTATAAATAAATCATTGAAGGAGGAAAGGAAATGGCCATCTTAGAAGGCAAAAAGGCGATCATCATCGGTGATCGCGATGGCATTCCGGGTCCGGCGATTGAAGCATGTCTTGAATCAGCAGGTGCAGAAGTCGTGTTTTCATCGACAGAATGCTTTGTCTGAACAGCTGCAGGAGCCATGGATCTGGAAAATCAAAAGCGGGTCAAAGAAATCGCCGATCAATTCGGCCCTGAAAACGTGATCGTTGTCCTCGGTGCTGCCGAGGGAGAAGCAGCCGGCCTGGCTGCGGAGACGGTAACGGCAGGCGACCCGACTTATGCAGGTCCGTTGGCGGGAGTCTCGTTGGGACTTCTTGTCTATCACATTTGTGAACCGGAAATCAAGGAAGAAGTAGATGCTGACATCTACGATGAACAAGTGAGCATGATGGAAATGGTGCTGGATGTGGACAACATCATCACCGAAATGACAGCCATCAGAGATCAGTACACCAAATACTAACGTACGCAAACCGCAAAGGGTGGCCATGCCACCCTTTGCAAATCATGAAAGGAATTCCGCAACATGAACCACAGTGTTTTAAAAGGAACCGGTTATGTGCTGGTCCACGTGCCCGGTATGGTGATGCACCACGGGACAACGCAGACGACGGAACGGAGCGCCCATCCGGATTCCGATTATCTGAAGGAATTGCCCAAGCACATCCGTTCTTACGAAGACTGCCTGGCCTATCCGCCGAATCAGACGTATATCGGGAATCTTTCCATTGAAGAACTGTCCGATATCGAAGAGCCCTGGTTCGACAAGAAGACGGAGCATCCTTCCAGATTCGGGCCCTTCGGAGAAGTGATGCCCGAAGATGAGTTTGCCGTACTCATGCAGATCTGCGACGCCTTTGATCTGGTCCATCTGGACAAGGAATTTGTTCAGACAGCAAAGCCAAAGTTGGAAGCGCATCCACTCATTACCGCAGCCATGCTGTCCTTGATCAAAGAAGGACAGGAGCCGGAGGTCATACGCCGGCAGGTGGAAGAGGAGCATGCGCAGCCTGTTATTGTGGGCGACAAGCTGGTGGGATACGTTAAGCGGGCCCACGATGTGGATGTGAACCTGAGCGCCCATGTCATCTTTGAAAATCTGGTCTCCAAAGCATCCGAAGTGCTTACCATACTCCATTTGCTCAAGCAGAGCGGCGTCGATCCCAACGACGTGGATTATGTGATCGACTGCAGCGAAGAAGCCTGTGGAGATATGAATCAGCGGGGGGGCGGCAACTTTGCTAAGGCAGCCGCGGAAATCGCCGGACTGTTGAACGCCACCGGATCCGATACGAGAGCTTTTTGCGCCGGGCCGGCCCACGCCATTGTCGAGGCCGCTTCTCTGGTCAAGGCTGGTGCCTTCAAAAACGTGATCGTGGCGGGCGGCGGCTGTACGGCAAAGCTTGGCATGAACGGCAAGGATCACGTGCGCAAGGGCCTGCCCATCCTGGAAGACTGCCTGGGTGGCTTTGCGGCGCTTATTTCGGAAAACGACGGGGTCAATCCGGAAATCAATCTGGAGATCATAGGCCGTCATACAGTTGGTACCGGTTCTTCGCCTCAAGCTGTCATCGAATCTCTCGTGACGAACCCGTTGACTGCAGCGGGCATGAAGATCACCGATGTGGACAAGTATTCTCCGGAGATGCAGAATCCCGATATCACCAAGCCCGCAGGCGCAGGCGATGTGCCGGAAGCGAACTATAAAATGATCGCCGCTCTGGGCGTCAAGCTCGGACAGCTGGAACGGGCTGAGTTGCCGGCTTTTGTAAAGAATCACGGATTGCGTGGGTTTGCGCCGACTCAGGGGCATATTCCCTCCGGCGTTCCTTATCTGGGTTTTGCACGGGAAAGCATGCTGGCTGGGCGTACAAAAAACGCCATGATCATCGGGAAGGGCTCCCTTTTCCTGGGACGGATGACCAATCAATTTGACGGAATTTCTTTCTTTCTGCAGAAAAACACAAAGAAAGAAGCATCTTCCGGCGTATCTGCATCTGCAGTGATCACGGCTATGCCGGTGATCGGCGTTGCGATCCCGGATTCGGAATTGGGCGAGGAAATGGTCCGTTCTGCGGTGGCATCGGCAGGAAAGAACGGATATAAGGCTGTCCTGATCGAAGGCGATGCCTGTCTAAAAAGAATGGACGAAATGCTGATCGCCGGGGAGATCGATGCGGCGGTGGCCGCACATAATCCATTCCCCGTAGGCGTGGCTACCGTCGGCCGCATTGCCACACCTGCGCTGGGACGGGAGATGTTTCTGGCCACGACCACAGGCACTTCGGCAACGGATCGAGTGGAGGCCATGGTGCGCAACGCTATCGCGGGCATTATTGCCGCGAAGACCTGCGGAATCGAAGATCCCACGGTAGGTATTGCCAACGTGGAAGGCGGAAGGCAGTGCGAGCGCATTTTGCAGACCCTGTCCGAAAACGGATATTCTCTTCGATTTGCTGATTCTGCCAGAGCCGACGGCGGGATACTGATGCGGGGCAATGATCTGCTCCAGGGTTCCGCCGATGTGATGGTGATGGATACGCTCACGGGCAATCTGATGATGAAGGTGCTCTCTGCGTTCACTACCGGAGGCGGTATTGAATCCGTAGGGTACGGGTATGGTCCCGGTATCGGCGAAGACTATGAAAAACGTATCCTGATCGTCTCCAGAGCATCCGGCGCAGCTGTGATCGCCAATGCCATCGAATATGCGGCACAGACAGTAAGAGGAGATCTTCTGACCATCGCACGTTGCGAATACGCCAAAGCGAAAAAAGCCGGATTGCAGAAGCTGATCGACGAATCAAAGCAGCGCAGTCCGGGCGGGCCGCCAGTGGCTGCAAAAGCGATAGCGCCTCCCAAAGAAACCTGCACCGAAGAGATCCACGGCATCGAAGTAATGGAACTGGACGAAGCGGTGGAAGCGCTGTGGTCGGAAGGGATCTATGCGGAATCAGGAATGGGCTGTACCGGTCCCGTACTGATGATCAATGATGCCCGCATCGAGCAGGCAAAGGCGATCCTGCAGAAGAAAGGATATGTTCACTGACAGCGGTTTCCGCTTGCGGTGAGGCTTTTCGCCTTGACATTTCAGAGCAATGAGATATAATTAAAAAGACATAAAAACAGGGGTGCCGCTATGCGGCTGAGATCAAACTCTTTTAACCTGATCCGGGTTATACCGGCGTAGGGAGTATAAGTGTCGAAGAATTCAATGAATTGTTCGAGATCCAGCGTGTGCACCTTGTGGTGTGCACGCTGTTTTTATGTACAACACATAAAAGGAGGCTCATACTATGAGTACAAACGATTCGAAAGTGCGGATACTGGCCGAATGTGCGATCTTGATCGCCGTGGGGACCGTGCTAGCACAGCTCAAGCTGTTCAGAATGCCCAACGGAGGTTCTGTTACAGCGGTTTCCATGCTGCCGTTCATCCTGATCTCGTTCAGGCACGGCACAAACTGGGGTTTGCTGGCCGGTTTTGCCAACAGTCTGCTCCAGATGCTTCTGGGTGGTGTGTACGCGCCCCCGGCCGGTACAGCGACAGCGCTCGTGGGCGCTGTGCTGCTGGATTACATCCTGGCATTTACGCTGCTGGGTCTGGCCGACGGATTTTCACGGATGTTCGGTGATAAAACAACATGGAAGAGCGTCACCTTCGGCACGTTCGCCGTCTGCTTTTTACGCTTTTTATGTTCTTTTGTTTCCGGATTTTTGATTTGGGGATCGCTGACAGCGGATGGCTTCGGCGCAGTGACATTCTCGTTGATCTACAATGGCAGTTATATGCTGCCGGAAACCATCATCACTGTAGCGGCGATGGCAGCGCTGTACAAAAAGGCGCCGATGCTGTTTCGGCAGCAAGGACTTCAAAAGAAGGAGCATTGATTCGGGTTCTTCGACGGCCAGAGCATGGACACAGGAACAGAGATTTGTTATATTGTACATAACAAATCTCTGTTTTTCTTTGGGAGGACGCCATGAGCTTTCAGGAGAAGTATCCAAGACCTTATTATTCAAAATATCAGCAAGTAGAGATGGACTGCGGCTCTGACTGGTTTCGCGTGTATCGATTGCCCGGAAATGTGTTTGCCATTACCGAGCCCAAGCACTGTCAGGAAGTCAATTCATATCTGATCATCGGAAGCCAAAGAGCGCTTCTGTGGGACACGGGAGAAGGGTTTTCTGACATTACGGAAATTGCGCAAAAACTGTATTCCGGCGAACTCATTGCAGCGAACAGTCATTCTCATTTCGATCACATCGGATGCAATTACCGATTTGACTATGTGCTTGCATATGATGATCTTCAGGCGCGCTATACTGCGGAAAGAGGTGCGCCTCACGGGCTTTTTGCCGATCAGTTGAGTCCGGAAATGTTCATTGGCGGATATCCCGAAGGGCTCGACCCTGAAGCGTTTTTTGTACCGCCTTACCGGATCCGAACCGTTCATAACGGCGAGCAGATCGACCTTGGAGATCGATTGCTGGAAGTGATCCATACGCCGGGCCATTCTCCTGACAGCATGATGCTGCTGGATCAGTCCAACGGGATCCTTTTTACGGGCGATACGTTCTATCAAGCAGCTTTATATGCGCACTTTGACTGTCCGGAGTTCGGCCGCTCCGATTTGAACGATTACCTGAAGTCCATGGAACGGATCCAATCTCGGAGCCAAGAAATCAAAGCGTTGTATTGCTCCCACAACGAATTAATCGCAGCTCCCGGAAAAATCGGAGAAGCTGCGGCTGCGATCCGCAGCATTTTGAGCGAAAAAGCCAGGGACGGACTGGCTGTAGATATCCAGCACGTCTATCTGGAAGACGGGACCGCCATCGTTGAGTATCCTTTTCATGAATTTTCGATCGTATGCAGGGATACCCTGTAGCGGGAGGTGTAACGCATGAACGAATGGGTCGTACTGCTGAGAGATTTCAATCTGATCTCTGTTCTGTTTCGGCTACTGCTTGCCGCAGTGCTGGCGGGCGTCGTCGGCATGGAACGGGAAAGTCACGGGCGGGTGGCTGGCTTCCGAACGCATATATTGGTGGGCGTAGGCTCAGCCATGGCTGTGATGGTAGGTCTGTACGCTACAGAAGTGCTGGGTCTTGGTACAGATCCACTGCGGATCGGCGCCCAAGTGTTGTCTGGCATCGGTTTTCTAGGTGCGGGCACCATACTGGTCAAAAGCACAGCCAAAGTGAAAGGGCTGACCACAGCAGCGGGCTTGTGGTGCATGGCTGCCATTGGATTGGCCTGTGGGATCGGGTTTTATTCCGGTGCCTTGATCGGTACCGCACTGTCCCTCGTGACTATCGCGCTGCTTTCTCGAATGGAAAACCGCAGGATGGGAAAGCACCGCCTGTTTAACTTTTATATGGAAGTCAATGGTTCTGAAGCGGTGAATCCGCTCGTAGAAATGTTGAACCAGGGAGTGTATCGGATCCTGGAACTGGAGATCCATCCCGCCCGAAGTTCTTTGCCCGGCCATGTGGGACTGCAACTGACATTGCATGTGCTCAGTACGTTAAGCGAAGAAAACCTGGTGCGAGACTTGCTGAAACTGCCCGATGTGAAGATCGTGCTGGTGCTGAAATAAATAACATGCTCATAGGAAAACTGGGATTGTGATATACTTGACCAATAATAGCAATGGAAGCGGAGGATAAGTAATGTACAACAAATTTAAAGAAGACAAAAACCAGCAACTGGAGCTGCTGGATTCCGTTCTGGCAGAAGCCGGGTCCTTTCTGGTGCGTCGGGAGGAGGATACGGTTTACCCGGTGTTTCCCGAAAAGGAAGCAATGCGAATCAGCGAAGATGGAATGGGTGCTCGGGGGGCATTGGACTATTTTTTCAAGAATTATGCGCCTTATGTTTCATTAAGCACAGGCCCCAGATACTACGGATTCGTCGTGGGTGGCGTTACACCTGCCGCTTTGGCCGGAGACTGGCTCACGTCTCTGTATGATCAGAATGCCTTCGGAACGGCGGG
>DPKU01000204.1:0-5846 GCA_003542355.1 Clostridiales bacterium
TGCTATGAAAGAAGCGATCCTGGCCGTGGACATCGGCGGATCCAAGTATATTCGAAGACTGATCCAGCCCGACGGAACTCTTCTTGCAAAGGATCGAAAGACGTGGACGGAGTATACACAGCCGCTGGTTCGAAGTCAGTTGCTGGAAGCCATCAGCGACATGCTGGGAGCACATCCGGATGTCCGGGTCATCAGCGGAGGCGTAACCATTCCGGGCCTTGCAGACCCGCAAAGCGGCGTCTGGGTGAGCACGGAATTCATGGGGATCAAAGACTATCCCATCGCAAGGGATCTGGAGGAGGTTTTCGGCCTTCCGTTTTATATCGAAAATGATGGACGGGCCTGCGTGCTGGCCGAACGATATTTCGGTGCCGGACGGGATTGCGATGATTATCTTTATATCACCGTGAGCAACGGCATCGGTGGCGGATTGTTTCTAAACGGTAAACTTCACCGGGGCGCTGCCGGAAATGCAGGCGAGATCGGGCAGTGTGTGGTAGTGGAAAACGGACGCATGTCCGGGGACGGAACTGCCGGAACGCTGGAAATGTATGCCGCAGCCGCCGGCCTGGCGCAAAACTATCTGGAGGCCGGCGGGCGCCGGCGCATCGACGGCAAAGAACCCGATGGTGCATCGATCGCCGCCCTGGCCGCCGAAGGCGACCCTGCGGCCCTGGAAACCTTCCGACTGGAAGGCTATTACCTTGGCAAAGCCATCGCCACCCTGCACAACGTGCTCGACCTAAAAAAAGTGATCCTGGGCGGCGGCCTGTCCCTGGCCTTCGACTTGTACCGGGACACCCTGCTGGAAACAGTCTACGCTCAAACCTACAAAAGGCCCTATCCGAGTCCCGAAATACTTGCCACCCCGCTTGGATACGAAGGCGCCTTGTACGGCGCCGCCGCTTTGGTGCTGAATAGAAAGTAAAAAACTCCGCTTCCGCGGAGCTTCACTTTTTCATAAGGTCCATCAGGATCCTTCCGGCGATCATCGACCCGGCGATGGCCGGCATGTAGGAAATGCTTGCCGTGACCCTGGGTGCTTCTGCCTCGCCTCGCTCCGGCGGCACTTCGTCGGAAAAGAGGACAGGAATTTCCGTAAGGCCCAAAAGCCGCAGTTCCTTTCGCATCACCCTGGCCAGAGGACAGGTGTGGGATTTTCGGATCGGTTCGATCCGAAAGCGGGTGGGATCCAGCTTATTGCCTGCGCCCATGGCGCTGATCACGGGAATGCCGCGTTCCGAAGCCGCCCGGATCAATAGGAGCTTTGCTCCCACATCATCGATGGCATCGGCAACGTAATCGTATCGTTCGAGCTGCAATTCCGACAGCGTTGCCGCTGCCACCCGGATGGGATATTCGTCAATTGTCAAATTCGGATTGATGGAGAGAAAACGAGCCGCCGCCACGCTTGTCTTGGTCATGCCCAACGTCTGGGTGACCGCAAGGATCTGCCGGTTCAGGTTCGTCTCTTCGATCCGGTCGCAATCGCACAGACCCAGCGTACCTACGCCGGCCCGGACCAGGTTTTCGGCAAGATAGCCGCCTACGCCACCCAATCCAACGACCAGAACACTGGATTTACGGAGTTTTTCCATGGCGTCGGGTCCGATGAGACGGAGCGTTCTGTCATAAAAATTCCCCATTGGAACGTTAGTCTCTTTCCGGTTCATCTGATGCAGATGTCTGAGCTCTGTTGTAGCTGATCAGATCATCCGATATTTCGTACGTTGCGATCGAAACCGGCTTATTGCTTTCCATGAGCGTGAGCTTGGGCTTTCCATCTACCAGGTCTCTGGCGCGCTTCGCAGCCATCACAACTAGCGTATAACGGCTGTCTACCTTCGTTTTCAATAAATTGATCGATGGGTATAACATCTATAATTCCTCCTCGTATTTCCGGATCAGTCGATCCACGTGTTGGTCCACTTTGCTGTGTTCGGCCATGATGATGGACCGGACGATGTTCACCGCGTCCTCCAGATCACCGTTGATCACATAGTAATCGTAGTCGTGTATCAAGGCGATCTCGTTGAGCGTGGCCTGCTGCCGGATCAGGATCTCCTCTTCGTCTTCGGTGCCTCTGGCGATGAGCCGTTTGCGCAGTTCGGCCAAAGAAGGCGGTAAAATGAAGATGAGGATCCCCTTGGGGTATACGTTTCTTACTTGGAATGCGCCTTGCATCTCGATTTCCAGAATGATGTCTTTTCCCTGCGCCAGCTGTTCCAGCACGGGCTTTTTGGGCGTTCCGTAACTGTGACCATAAATTTTGGCATACTCCAGAAAACCGTTTTCGTCGATGGTCTGCTGAAACTCTTCCTCCGAGACAAAATAATAACTCTTCCCATGCTCTTCCTCGCCCCTGGGGGCTCTGGTCGTCATGGAAACGGAAAGTCCTATATTCTCTCTTCGAACGATTTCTTTGCAAATGGTGCCTTTGCCAGCCCCGGAAGGACCCGACAGCACAAACAGTTTGCCCTGCTCCATATACGTTCCTCACATCTCTCGCTTGAATCGTTGTGCAATATATAAGAATACATCATTTTGCCCGATAATTCAAGCAGAACATCCGGCTCACTCGATATTCTGGATCTGTTCTCTTATTTTTTCGATTTCACTTTTCAGATTGAGTACCCGGTTGGTGATGGCGATGTCATTGGCTTTGGAGCCCATGGTATTCGCCTCCCGGTTCATTTCCTGCACCAGAAAATCCAGCTTTTTTCCAACCGGCTCCCGGGCTGTGGCAATGATGCTCCGCAGCTGTGCGATGTGGCTTTTCAGTCGGACCAACTCTTCCGTAATGTTGGATTTATCCGCGAAGACCGCCGCTTCCAGCAGGATCCGATCCTCCGGGACGGCAGAACCATTTCCCAGCAACTCTGCGATCCGGTCTTTCATTTTCGCAGCATAGGTCTCTACGACGCCCGGAGCGTATTCTTCCACTTCACCGGCGATTTCGGCGATCAGTTCACCACGATACAAAATATCTTCCGTCAGTTTTGCGCCCTCTTCCATGCGCATGGCGTCCAGATTTTCCACCGCCTGGATCACCGGCTCCGAAAGACTTTTCAAGATGGCCTGCTCGTCCTCCACTTCCGCTACGGCCCGGATCACATCGGGCATGCCGGCCAGGAGCGAAAGAGATACTTCACCGTGGAGGTTCAGCTCACGCTTCAAGCGCATCAGATTGTCGTGATACTGCTTGGCGACCGGCAGATTCAGCCGGACGTTGGTCTCATCTTCTCCTACGCTGTCCACCATGATGGACACGTCGATTTTCCCTCTGGGCGCCACGTTTTTGACCAGGGCTTTAATGGGTTCTTCTGCAAAAGAATATCTTCTGGGCATCTTGACGTTGATATCGCTGTAGCGGTGATTCACCGCACGGATCTCTACCACGACGCCTCGCTTGTCGTCCGCGTATTCGCCCCGGCCAAAACCGGTCATGCTTTTGATCATATCGCTCCTCTTTTCGTGCAGCACGCAATCTTCTTTGTGATCGCCTGTCATTCGTGTTATCATTTAGGAGATTTTATCACAAACCAACATTCATTACCACAGAGGTTTTCCATGAGCTATGACGGACTATTCGCCGGCGTAACGGCCCGACAGCTGGATCGGCTGCTGGCCGGAGCAAAGATCGAAAAAATATATCAGCCGGAACCGGATGAGATCCTGATGCAGGTCTACACCCGGGACGGCAGGAAAAAATTGCTGTTGAGCACGCAGCCCAGCAGCGCTGCCGTTTATTTGACAGAGAGGAACTTCGAAAACCCTGCCGCTGCGCCCTCTTTTTGCATGCTGCTGCGAAAGCATCTCCAGAGCGGACGGATCGTGCAGGTCCGACAGCCCCAGACAGAGCGGATGATCGAATTCCTGATCGAGACCGTCAACGAGATGGGCTACTCGGTAAACAAGTGTCTCATGGCCGAAACCATGGGCAAGCACAGCAACCTGGTCCTGATCGACCGGGAAACCGGAAAGATCATCGACAGCATCAAACGGATCTCCATCGATGTGAACCGGTATCGCCAGTTGCTCCCGGGGCTGCCCTATACTCCGCCGCCGACCCAGGAAAAACTGGATTTCTGGACAATACAAAGAGAAGCACTCTGCCAGCGTCTGGCCCAGCACGGTCCAGACGGGCCCAAAGCGATCATGAACGGGATCCAGGGCTTCGGCCCCACTTCCGCAGAAGAGGTTTGGCTCTCCGGTCCGCCAGAAGAGATCCCGGATCGCATACTGGCGCTTCGAGATGCGCTGATCCAGGAGAAAGGCCTGCAGCCCGCTGTCTATCTGGGAGAAGAAGGAACGCCCCAGGATGTGCATATCATCCCACTGAACCACATTTTTGCAGAGAGCCGGACCCTTCCGTTTGAACACCCCGGTCAGGCGTTGGATCATTTTTTTCAGAACAGGCTCCAGAGCAACCGCGTTGCCCAAAGAAGCGTGGGGCTGGAGCGTCATGTCCAGTCGCTTCTAGAGAAACTCCTGCTCAAAAAGCAACGTCTTTTGGAAGACCTGAAAGAATCGGAGCGTGCAGATCAACTGCGCCTTCAGGCGGAGCTTCTTACGGCAGGCCTGCACAAGGTCAGCCCCGGGGATCCCCGGGTGACTGTCGATAACTATTACGATGGCACCACGATGACCATCGAGCTGGATCCTCGTTTATCGGCGGCAAAAAATGCGCAGAATTACTATAAAAAATACGGCAAAGCCAAAACCGCCGGAAAAGAAAAGCTCCTGCAGCTGGAAGAAGCAGAAAAGGATATCCAGTACATCGAATCCGTCCTCTCCGCTGTGTCGCTGGCCGAAGACTATGAGACGCTGGAACAGATCCGCAGGGAACTTTCGGAGGCCGGTTACCTTCGCACCCGGAAAGCCATTCAGAAAAAGCCCCAGAAATCAAAGCCCTATCGCTTTCGAACTGCCAGCGGCATGGAACTGCTTGCAGGAAAAAGCAATACAGACAACGACTATGTCACCTTTACCATGGCCGGAAAAACAGACCTGTGGTTCCACACCAAGGACATCCCCGGTTCCCATGTGATCCTGCTGTGTCGTGAACGGGCGCCCGAAAAGGAAGATATCCTGGAAGCCGCGGCGCTGGCAGCCTTTTATTCAAAAGCTGCCAGTTCCGAAAACGTACCTGTGGATTATACCCAGGTTCGACACGTCAAAAAACCTTCCGGAGCCAAGCCCGGCATGGTGATTTATACTTCGCAAAAAACAATTTATGTCAATCCAAAGGTGCCAACTGTAAATTAATTTACTTATTTTACATATTTTAGTTGATTAATGCCTGCAATTGTGCTACTCTGCAGATAGGACAGACTTCCTACTGCAGAATCGTGTACACAGGGTGCTTTACAGGTGAGGCGCCATGTGTCAGGCACATCATCCGCATAACTTATAGAAATTGACGCTCCCGTTCCCCAAGCCAACAACTGAATATGCTTGCGCACTGCAGCAACAGAGACTGTCCACCAAAAAGAACCGCTCCAAGAGCGGTTCTTTGATTTTGCACAGCTTATCTATTTTTTATTCTGCTCCTTCTGCTTTCTTGCCTTTGTCGCAGGCTTCATCACCGAAAAGCCAAAGCCGCCCAGCACTTCATCCCCGACTGCCATGTATTCGCCGTGGTTGAAGCAGATCAGTCCGGCCCGGTCCAATCGAAGCTTTCCTTTTTCGTCCATCAGTTCCTCCCGGGCATGTACGGCAACGATTTCCGCCAGAAACATGTCGTGCGTCGGAAATTCCTGCACATCGAACACTTTGCATTCCAGCGTGACCGGTGATTCTGCGATCATGGGACAGCCAACGATGGACGCCGGCTCCTTCGTAAG
>DPKU01000204.1:5878-25570 GCA_003542355.1 Clostridiales bacterium
CCGTGAGAGTGGCGTTCCTTACGCACTGAAACGTATGTGTAGGGTGGATCCGAATTGATGATGCCAGTCCAGGCAACTGTGATCAGATTGGCTTCCGCCTCCCTGCCGCAGCTCACCAGCACAACGGGGACGGGATTCAGCATGGTTCCGGGGTTCAATTGAATTTTTCCCATTTTTAGCTCCTCAGTTTTTCTAAAATATCCTGAAATTCTTTCGGCAGATCTGCCTGAAAGCACATTTCGGTCTTCTTCGTCGGATGTACAAATCCCAGCACACCGGCATGAAGCACCTGGCCAGTGAGACCATACGGCTGTTTTCGAGGTCCGTAGAGCACATCACCCAGCAGCGGATGCTTTACATGGGCCATGTGCACCCGGATCTGATGGGTCCGTCCCGTTTCCAATATCGCTTCGATCAGCGTAAAGGACGACAGTCTTTCCACGACCCGATAATGGGTGACAGCAGGTTTTCCATCGGTTGTTACCGCCCGCTTGAGGCGATTTTTCGGATCTCGCCCAAGCGGCGCGTCGATCCGGCCTTGATCCTGACTGAACCCAAACCAAACGATAGCCGAATACTGGCGTTTCATGGAGTGTTCCGCCAGCTGAAGGGACAGCTCACGGTGAGCGATATCCGATTTGGCCACCACCAAAAGACCCGTGGTGTCTTTGTCGATGCGGTGAACGATCCCCGGGCGCTGCACGCCGTTGATGGCTGAAAGATCTTTGCAGTGGTACAGCAAGCCGTTTACCAGTGTCCCATCGGGATTGCCGGCGGCAGGATGCACGACCAAGCCTTTCGGTTTGTTCACCAGCAGCAGATCTTCATCTTCGTAAACGATGTCCAGATCCATCTTCTGTGGCAGGATCTCCAGCGTGGAAGGTTCCGGGAAGACCACATCGATGCGCTGCCCGCCATGGAGCTTCTCCTTCTTGGATCTCTGCGGTCGTCCATCCAAAAAAACAGAACCATCTTCAATCAGCTTCTGAAGATAGCTCCTGGACGCTTCTTCGATCAATTCGGCCAGCACAGCATCCATGCGGCGTCCTTCGTGGTCGTCTTCGGTAAAGACGGTATAGACCTGCTCACTGCTCATGACTTGGATCTTTCCTCAGGCGCGCTTCCAGTATGACAACGCTGTACACCAGCAGCGCGCTGCCGGCGCAGACCGCCATGTCCGCCACATTGAAAACAGGAAGAATATATATGTTCAGAAAATCCACTACGTATCCGTTCAACACCCGGTCTATCAGATTCCCAAGACCACCGCCCACGATCAAACCCAGCGCGGCCAATTCGGCCCGGGACAGCTTTTTACGTTCTTTTAGAACATAAATGACGATCGCTGCCATGGCGATTCCCGTAAAGGTGATCAGGAACGCTTGCTTGTTCTGCAGGATGCTGAACGCTGCTCCGTAATTGTGGATATAGGTCAGATCCAGCAGTCCGCTAAAAACGTGGACCGTCTGATTCAGTTCCAAGGATGAACTGACCAGATGCTTCGTGATCTGATCCGTCAGGACGATGGCTGCTATGATCCACCCGAACACTAGTCTTCGCTCCTAAAATTCGTGACAGTGGTGAAAAGATCTTCCTCTTTGATCGGCTGCCCTTTTAGTGGACGTGTCCTGGAAACGGAGACGTCGTTGAAAGCAGTGGTCCCGGAGGTCCCGAACAGCTCTTCGGTCAGGACGTCAAAACGATCCAGCTCAGACTCCAGCATGCTTTTGAACCGGCTTCGCACCGAAGTGACCCGTTGGGCCAGTGCCAGTTCTTCCTCTTTTAGGCGTTCAACGGATTCCCTGGCCTGCCGCTGCAGAAGCTCCGCATCAAGTTCTGCGTTCTTGATCAGGATCTCCGCCCGCTTCTCGGCGCTGGCCGAAATATCGTTCATCAGGGCCTTGGCTGCCTCCAGCGTTTGAAGGACGCTATCCTCAGTATTTTTATACTCATCCAGGCGCCCCCGGATATCAGACAGCTCTTTTCTAAGGACTTCGTTGTCGTCGATCACCCGCTCATAGTCTACCGTCAGAAGATCGAGGAAGTTGTCGACCTCCTCCTCCTTATACCCTCTGACTGCCCGGGCAAAAGCCTTGTTTTGAATGTCAAGTGGTGTAATCATACGGCGCTCCTTTTATCTGATGAACCCGGAAGTCACAGCAAAGATCAGGCGATAGATCATGGACACCGCGATGATGGTGATGAAGGGTGTAAAATCCAAGCCTGTCCGCATGGCGATCCCGCGGGTGAGCCGCCGAAACGGCATAAACAAAGGCTCCAATATGTCGCCCAGCTTCTGATAGATCCGAAATGTCTGCCCGCCCGGTCTGGAAAACCAGGACAGCACAACATACGCCAGTATCATATACTGGATGACCAGTGTAAAATAATAAACTGCGAGTAAAAGCTTTGCGCCGATCATAGGACCTCCTATCTCCAGGGACTCTTGATGCCGCCTTCGACCTGATTCACCTTCGATTCCACATTATAAGTCACGTCCACATTTTCGGGTACAAATACGAAAATATTATTGGCTACTTTTTGAACATTGCCGTTCAAGGCATAGGTGGCGCCACTCAGAAAATCGAATATCTTTCTGGCCGTATCGGTCTCCAGATTTTCCAGGTTGATGATGACCGGTTTCTTCGCCTTGAGATTATCCACGAGTCTGGGACTGTCTTCAAATCCGGAGGGTTCCACAACGATCATTTTGAATTGATCTGTCCTGCGGCCGCCGGGAAGCGTAGGAGAACGCATTTCTGTCGGCTTGGACGGTTCCATAAAACTATTCTTAACAGGCGGCCGGGCTTCCATGGGCTTCCGTTCCGGTGCTGCCGGTCTTTTGGTCTCTTCCACTTCGTCGTCGTCGATCTCTTCGATCCCGACCATTTCTTTCATTTTGTTGAATAAACCCATAATCTCTTCCTCTTTCCGGCAGGCTACTTTGTCGAATAGTCCCGCTCACCGAATATGGATGTGCCTACGCGGACAGCGTTGGCGCCTTCTTGGATCGCGACCCCGAAATCGTTGGACATGCCCATGGACAAAACAGAAAATTCCGATCTGGGATGCCGGATCTCGGCCAGTTGATCATATAACACTTTCACTTCTGTAAAATAGGGGCGCACTTCATCTGCGTTTTCGGAAAAGGGTGCGATGTGCATCAAGCCTTTGACACGGATGTGTTCACACTCTTCCAGTATTCTCTGCAAGAGGTCCCGGACCTCAGTGGGCGCCACCCCGAACTTGCTTTCTTCGCCAGCGGCATTCACCTGGATCAGAATATTGGCAACGATGCCGGCGTCGGCAGCTCTTTTGTCGATTTCCCGGGCCAGTCGAATGGAATCCACAGAATGGATCAGATGCACCTTGTCGATGATATATTTGACCTTGTTGGTCTGAAGGTGACCGATCAGGTGCCAGCGGACCGGCACGTTGATCTGATCATATTTATCCTGTATTTCCTGGACTTTGTTTTCTCCGATATCCGTGATGCCCCCGGAGATGGCCTCCAGGATCTCATCGGGCGTTCGGGTCTTGGTCACTGCGATCAGGAGAACATCCTGTCCGTTCTTTCCTGCCTGAGCTGCAAAGGTGTCTTTTTGTCTAACGATTTCGGCGATATTGTCTTTGATGCTCATCCGAACACGCTCCCGTCATTCTTCCGATACGATATGTCGCAATATTTCATCGTAGATCTCCACTGTGTTCACTTTTGTCTGCTCACCGCTGCTGTCGGTCTCCTGGAAGGACCCGGCATACACCAGGGAATCCTTTCCGTCGGTGGTGAGCACCTTGATCCGTGTAAAGTGAAACTCTCCGGTCAGGTCTCTTACATAGACCCCTTCCTTCCCTTCTTCCACGGCGATCGCCGTATTGGGGATGATGAGGCCCTGATAATCCTCGGTCACCACTGTGAGCGGTGTTTTCCGAATGCTAGCAAAGGGTTCGAAATATTTGTCTGTACGGATGACAGCGAGCCATCCTTCCTGTTTCCGGACCAGATCCGTCGTGACGGCGGAAACCGATGCCTCTCCGAATTCCAGTGTGACCGCCGCACCGGTGGTGTATTTGAACAACCGGTCTTCGGACACCGGGATCGCTGCGTACCACACGTCATCCAGAACGATCTTGTAAAGCGGTTCTCCTGCAATGACCTGTTCCCTGCGGGTGTTTTCCGGCACGATGCTGAGGACTTCCAGTTCGGCAGGCTCCAGCTCGGATACCCGTTCGGGAGAAAAATATCCTTCGTATCCGTCGACGTAGTAGCTGATCACGCCGGTGTAACCGCAGTGGTACCCGGTGACACTTCCGTTCGAAGGATAGATATCCAGGACTTTAGTGCCTTTTCTTGTCTTGACGCCCTCGTCAACATAATAACTGACATTGCCAGTCTGTCCGGCGGTCAGGACCAGCTCATCGCGCACCAGATAGGCCTCGGTTTCGTCCGTGACCCGCAGGTTGCCGTAGGAAACGATGGCTGTTTTGGCCAAAGCGCCCGAAATGCCCGGGATCACATAGATAAACGCATATAGTCCGACACACGCCGCCAGAAAAACCACAACACCGACAATGAGACGGCTCTTATTCTTATCTTTGTTCATAGCCCTATTCTATCAGAATCATTCTTCTTCTTCAAGAAGAGGCTCCTGGTCCAGCACTTTCTTCAGGATTTGCTTTTGATCTTTTGGCAGATTGAAAGAACGGTTCAAGAAAGCCCGAAGCAGATCCGGTCTCCGCCGCAGGGTGTGCCGAAGAGCACTTTCCCACTGCCACAGGCGTATCAGCTTGTGGTTGCCGTTGAACAAAACCTCCGGCACCGTCAATCCTTCATATTCTCTGGGTTTCGTATATTGGTCGTATTCCAGAAGACCCGAGTAGATCGATTCCTCCAGATGGGCTCCCTCGTTTCCAAGCACATCGGGAATCAACCGGGCCACCGTGTCGATGAGCACCATGCAGGCCAGCTCGCCGCCTGTCAGGATGTAATCACCGATGGACACCTCCTCCATTTCCCAGGCGTCCAGGATCCGCTGATCGACGCCTTCGTAATGTCCGCACAGGATCACCAGTTCTTCTTCTTTGGACAATTCACTGATCAAAGCCTGGTCGAGCAGGCGTCCTCTGGGAGACATATAGATCTTTCGCTTATGCTGCGCATCGATGGACCGGAGCGCATCAAAAACCGGCTGAGGCGACAGGATCATTCCCGCACCCCCGCCGTAGGGCGTGTCATCTGTTTTCTTGTGTTTGTCCTTTGTGTGATCCCGGATGTTCATAATGCGCATTTCCAACAATCCGCTTTCGACCGCCCGGCCAAGTATGCTCTGGCCGGTCACCGGTAAAAACATATCCGGGAACAGGGTCAGGATGTCGATCTTCATTCGTCCATCATCCCTTCGATGAGCCGTACTGTGATCGTCCTGGCGGAAAGATCCACATCCAGCACGAATTCGCTCACAGCCGGAAGCAAAAAAGAACGCCCTTCTGCGTCTGCGATCTCATAGAGATCCTGATGGGGATGCTGTATCACGTTGATCAGTTCGCCGACAACAGCCCCTTCCCGGGTCCGGACGGTCATCCCGATCAGATCGCGGATAAAAAACGTGTCTTCCGGGATTTCCCACATATCCTCTGCAGGCAAAAAGAGCTCTTTTCCTTTCAGATTCTCTGCCGCGTTGCGATCTTCCACACCCGCCAGCTTCAGAATGACCACATTTTTCTGATAGCGCGCAGACAGAAGGTCGTAGCTTTGCGTTCCGATCAAAACCGACGGGATCTGAGAAAACCGTGTCATTTCATCGGTATACGGATACACGCGGACTTCTCCGCGAATCCCCACAGGTGCAGTGATTTTTCCGAGCTTTACGTAATCCATCGATCCTCCGCTATTGTTAGGAAACGATCTCAACGATCACCTTTCTATTTTGCTTTACCGCCGCTGCCTTGACGACTGTCCGAAGCGCCTTGGCGATCCGTCCTTGCTTGCCGATGACCTTGCCCATGTCCTGGCTGGCCACGCGAAGCTCGATGACCGTGGACTCTCCATCGCTGGCGACTTCACGGACCCGGACTTCCTCCGGCGCATCGACCAGAGATCTGGCGATGGTTTCTACCAATAACAACATTTCGTCACCGCTTTCTTACTCGATAATACCGGACTTTTTGAAGAGCGCCCGTACGGTATCGGTGGGAGCTGCTCCCGTGGAAAGCCATTTCTTTGCCTTTTCCGGGTCGATCTTAATGTCTGCGGGATCCGTCAGCGGATTGTAGTAGCCGATCTCTTCGATAAATCTTCCGTCTCTGGGAGAACGGGAATCCGCCACAACGACTCTGTAAAAGGGTTTCTTATGTGCGCCCATTCTCTTTAATCTGATTTTAACTGCCATTTCTTCCTCCTGATAACTTCGCTGATATGATTGGTTCTATATGTGAAAGCTGCATCCTCGCAGCGTTTCGCCTATTCAATACGAGATGCTAAAATCCCTGGAACATTCTGCGACCCTTTTTTCCCATTTTTCCGCCGGAAAACTGCTTCATGAGCTTTTTGGTCTCTTCGTAGCGCTTGATCAGACTGTTGACCCGGGCAACGGTGACGCCGGCGCCCGCAGCGATCCGCTTTCGCCTGCTTGCATTGAGGAGCTGGGGATCCTGACGTTCTTCCTTCGTCATGGATTGAATGATCGCTTCCATATACCGAAATTCCTGCTCTCCTTTGTCCAATTGTTCTTCGTCGGGCTTTGCCCCGCCGCCGGGCAGCATATCCATGATTTTAGCCAGTCCGCCCATCCCTCGGATCTGTGCAAACTGATCCAGAAAATCCTCCAGCGTGAACTGGTTTTTCTTCATTTTCTTTTCCAGCTCTTTGGATTTTTCTTCGTCGAAGGACTCCTGCGCCTTTTCGATCAGGCTCATCACATCGCCCATGCCCAGGATCCTGGAAGCCATGCGCTGCGGATGGAAGGGCTCCAGCGCATCGTTTTTTTCTCCGACGCCGATAAATTTGATCGGCTTTCCCGTGACGCTCTTGACAGACAGCGCTGCGCCGCCCCGGGTGTCTCCGTCCAGCTTCGTCATAATGATGCCGTCGATCCCAAGTCTGTCATGGAACGACTGAGCTGCGACCACTGCATCCTGCCCTGTCATGGCGTCCACCACCAGCAGTATTTCGTGGGGCTTCACTTCTTTCCGGATCCGGACCAGCTCCTCCATGAGATCTTCGTCAACGTGGAGTCTGCCGGCCGTATCGATCAGAAGCGTATCAAATCCTTTATATTCGGCTTCTTTTTTTGCCTTTTGAGCGATGGAGACCGGGTCTTTGCTCGTCCGGTCCAGATAAACCGGTATATCGGCAGCCTGACCAAGGATCTCCAACTGATCGATGGCTGCGGGCCTGTAGACGTCGCAGGCGGCCATCATGGGTTTCTTTCCGTTTTTCTTGAGATAGGCAGCCAGTTTGGCGCAAGTCGTAGTCTTTCCGGTGCCTTGCAGGCCGACCAGGAGGATCGTTGTAAATCCACTGGAAGAGAACGTCAGCTTGCTGTTGCTTCCGCCCATCAGCGCGGCCAGCTCGTCGTTGACGATCTTGATCACCTGCTGGCCGGGCGTCAGGCTCTTCATGACCTCTTCGCCCAGAGATTTTTCCTTGACGACGGCGACAAACTCTTTGACCACTTTAAAATGAACATCAGCTTCCAGCAGCGCCAGCTTCACTTCCCGCATGGCGTCCTGGATGTCCGCCTCGGTGAGCACCCCTTTGCCTTTCAGCTTTTTGAATATTCCGTTGAGTTTTTCAGATAAACCCTCGAAGGCCATATTATTCTCCCAATGCGTCTGCCGTATTTTGAATGCTTCTGAGCTGTTCTGTCAAAGCAGGATCATCTCGGCTTTCTTCGATCAGCTGCGCAATGGCCTGATCGATGCGCAATAGCGTTTCCTCCGTCTTGCGAAAACGAGCCAACAGACCTAGTTTGTTTTCGTATTCGTAGAGAGCTCGTTCCGCCTTTTTGACACTGTCAAAGACGCCCTGCCGACTCAAACCGAATTCTTGTGCGATCTCCGCAAGAGACAAGTTCTCTTCCCGGTACAGCCGCAGAAACTCTCCCTGCCGCTGGGGCAGAAGTTTTCCGTAGAAGTCATTTAGCATGTTAATGGTGAAGATGTCTTCCAGCATGAGGCTGCGCTCCTTGATCACGCCTTGTACTTTATCATAAAAAAAACAGGGTGTCAAGCAATTTGCTTAACACCCTTGAGATCATCTTACAACGACGAAAGTGGACAATTTCCCATCGGAAGGGCCGTGCAGATGGCCGTTTCTCTGTCGGAACGCTTCTACGAAATCCCAGACCTCCTCGGACATCCGTTCGCCCGGATAAATGACCGGTATGCCCGGCGGATACGGTGCGATCATCTCCGCTGCAATCCGTCCTTTGGCATCCATCCATGGGATCCTCTCCCGATCGGAAAAGTAGGCCTCCCGGGGAGAAAGAACATATTCGGGCTGAGACGGAAGCTTTCTGGCCAGCGGCAGCAGTGTGCCGTCCTGATTTTTTTCTGCAATGTCTTCCAGCGCTTCCACCAAACGATCCAGATCTTCCTGTTCATTGGCAAAGGTAACGATCGCCAGCGCATTGCGGTGGTCGGCCAGTTCCATATCTACGTTATATTCGAAGAACAGCATCTTTTTAAGATCGAAGCCTGTGATGCCGATATCATCCGCGCTGACGACCAGCTTTGTGATATCGTAGTCGAAGATCCCGGCTCTGCCGATGAGTTCCTTGCCTGCGCAGGTCATACCGGGGATGGCGTTGATCCTGTCCCGGGCATCCATAGCCAGAGCAGCTGCTCTGTCGATCATTTCCTTGCCTCTCTTGGCGATGTCGTGGCGCGCCACGTCCAAAGAGGTCATGAGCAGATAAGAGGGACTTGTACTCTGTACCAGTGTGAGATTGGATTCCAGCCGGCTCTTCTTGATCCGGTCCGATTTCACGTGGAGCATGGAGCTTTGCGTGAGCGAGCCTGTCACCTTGTGGATACTCTGAACACAGACGTCTGCACCCAGTTCCAGTGCGCCCTTGGGAAGCAGCTCGCTGAAATAGCAATGCGCGCCGTGGGCTTCATCCACCATCAGGATGGCCCCGTGACTGTGACATACATCCGCAATGCCCCGGATATCGCTGGCGATACCGTAATAAGTCGGACTCACCACCATAACGCCTTTGCAGTCGGGATTTTCCTGAAACATATTCTCTACAGCTTCCGGTGTGATCCCACCGTGCAGGCCCCACTCCCGTTCCAGTTCTGGCATGATGTAAACTGGATTTCCGCCGCCCAGGATCAGGCCCATCAAAGCAGATTTATGGGCATTTCTGGGGATGGCCACTTTGCCGCCTCCATGGGTGGCGGTAATGATCATCACTTCGTTGCCCGACGTACTGCCGTTTACGAGGAAATGGGTGTAGTCGGCACCCCATAATTCCGCCGCCAGTTGTTCCGCTTCCATGATCGCGCCTGAGGCGTGATGAAGGTCGTCCAAAAGAGGAGTTTCAGTCAAATCAAAAGAAAAAATTGCATCCCCTACTGCTTCGCGCAGAATCGGGCTAATGCCTTTTTCGTAACGATGCCCAGGTACTCGAAAATACGAAGGCTTCCTCTTATTATATTCCACAATTGCATCAAACAAAGGGGTTTTGTTTTGGTCGTTCATTGCCGTTATCAGCTCCTTTTACCATCCGAGTTGTCGCCGGGCAGATCTCACCGGACGCAAATACCATTATGTCATTATTTTCAGAAATGTCAATAAAAAATGTCCGGCGCGATGCGCCGGACAAAACCCCTTTTGAGCTTCTGTCAGTCGCTCAGATATCGATCTGTTTCTGCCCGTATCCCCTCAGGCAGATCCCCTTCGTTCAGATAATAGCGGTCTGTTGTTTCATACATATCGTAATCCTGATAATCTGCCCCCCGGTAAAGGGTCAGGCAGAGGGCGTCCGCTTCGGAATCAAAGCTGCGCAGGTCCCGCTGCGCATAGTCTCGAAGCAGCAGTGTGATCGTACTTGGATCCTCCAGTACCAGGCTGCCAGATCCGGACTGCGGTTTCACGTCGATGGACGAGTATTTGCCGTAACCCCACATTTCTTCGGATTCCTCATCCTTCGCCATGCACTGCCGGCTGATCACTGCAAAATCCCGTTCATCGGCAGAGATCAGAAGGTGTGAAAGCTCGTTGTCGCTGATCCAGCGAAGTGTGTATGCATAATCGGCTGTGATCGAATAGCTGTAGGATTCATATCGGTAATTGCCATCCTCTTTTTCCTTGGGGTACGGGTAGGTTTCCACAGGAGCGTCGGAAGTTCGGTCCTCCGTTTTTGTGCGGTGCAGAATTTCCAGCTGCAGGACCGGCGCACGTCCCGAAACGAGTTCTGCGAAGGTCATTTCCTTTAGATCAAGGAGAAGAGCCTCTAGCAGCGTTTGCTTTTTCAAATTGGATGCGTCATCGTCTGTGTAATGCATCGTCAGCGGTTCCTTGCTGGAATAGCCGGCGGGATACAGGACGATCTGCGTATTGGGTATGTGGAACTGTGCCAGCGTTTCGGCAGGTTTTTCGGCCTCTGCAGATTCATACAGCTGACGGAGTGCGTCTGAGTCCATGATCGCCGCGTAAGGCAATGCATAGCGTCTGGACATCTGGCGCCCCGAAGACAGCTCGTAGGTGAGCGTCACGTTGAATCCTGCGCCCAGGTAGTCGCGATATTCCGCCCGGCCGTCGATGACCGCTTGATGGAAGTCCAGGGCTAATTGGATATTATCCTTTTCGCTGAAGGCCGAAGGCATGTTGCCCGGCGTCAGATTATAGGACGAAATCGTTGCAGTGGCAACAGAATCGGGATTCGGCACCTTGCGTTCATATCCAAGAGCGTCCATGCTGAAGCCGACGACGATCACCGCCATGATGGCAGCAAACACCACAAAGGCTTTCAGGTTTTCCAAGTCGAAAATCTTCATGGTCTTCTTGACGATCATTTGACCGATCAGGAAGCCCAGGATCCCACCGAAAATATATCCGGCATATCCGTAATCGTATTCGTGAAACACCATGCCGATCAGGCTGGATCCGAAAAATACGACCAGAAACGATATGAAATACTCCATAAAGCGGAAGACCGTGCTATCGGTCGCCTTTTCCAGCGGCCTTTTTTTGTAGATAAAGTAGGTACCTACAGAAATCACCGCTGCAGCAGCCATATATACCAGCCAGGCTTTTGGCTGGATCACGCCCTCACGCTGTAAAACGTTCGTATATGGACTGAGCCTCAATGCGATCTCGCTGATCAGCTGATTGTAGGTGAAGCCGAAGAAGTAGATCTCTGAATATCCCAGAAATGTGCCGTAAAGAGCGGTGAGCAGAAAGTTGAAGCCCAGCGCTGTGAGCGCATGCAGGATCACAGACCCCGTCACCATGCCGGCAAAGACCGCAATGGAATACATGAACGTGATGATCACAAGAACCTCGGCCATCCAGCCCAGCACCGCTGCAGTTGTGTAAATATTCGTTTGGATCGGAAGATTGTCCACATATACGGTCTGTATGACCGGTGTTTTTAGCAGCAGCAGGACCAAACCGTTCAGGAAGGCTGGAAGATAAGCCAGCTTCAGGCCGGACCAGTACGAAGACAGATACAGCCCTTTTCTGGAGAACGGCATCGCGTGCATTACGCTGGTGCTGCCTGTGGTCTGCAAATAGCGAAACACGGCCACTGCAGATGAGATCGCCAAAAACAGATGAGCCGCCATGTAGCCCGGATTGTGATTGTTCATTATTGATTCGATCATGTATGGCTGAATCTCATCGTAGGACAGGATCAGCGGAAAAACGCCGGACAGCAAATATACGAGCAATCCGACCACACCGATGGCCCAGAAGCGTTTCATGTTTTCCATGGCGAGAGGCACAGAGAAAAAATTAGAACAATATGCTTTGGATTTCACTGCTTTCACCTCCCATTTCATAAATAAATATTTCTTCCAGCGATAACGGAAGCATATCAAGGACCGCCGGATCTTCTTTTTTAAGCACCGATTTTACGTGATCGCCGGAATCCCGGACGATCAGCAGCTCTACGCTGCCTCTTTTCTCCCGGTGCAGGATGTTCAAGTCTGAAAACGAACGGTCCTGCTGATCTTTGAAAGCGATCTGTACCTTATGGATATCGGTCTTCAATTCTTCCAGATCTCTTTCGATCATCATCCGTCCGCCGGATAGAATGCCGATGTAATCGCAGATCCCTTCCATTTCCCGGAGGTTGTGGGAAGAAACCAACACGGTCATCTGTCTCTCAGCCACATCGGAAACCACGTAGCGCCATACTTTTTTACGGATCAGCGGGTCCAGGCCGTCGATGGGCTCATCCAGGATCAGATAGTCCGGCATGATGCTCATGGTGAGGATGAATGCTGCCTGTTTTTGCATTCCTTTGGAGAATTTGCTGATCTTGCGCCTTTCAGACAGTCCGAATTCCTGAAGCATTGCCTGATAGCGCGGCTCATTCCACCTGGGATAGATCTTCCGGTAAAAACTCGCCATGTCTCGTATGTTGTAGGAGTTAAAAAAGTACAAATCATCCGGAATATATCCCAAGCGTTCCTTAACGCCGATGTTTTCGTATATGTCTTCTCCATCGTATTCGATTTGCCCTGCATCCGGCATGTACACACCGGTCAGATGCTTGATCAGCGTGGTCTTTCCGGAACCGTTCACGCCGATGAGGCCATAGATCGAACCGGTCTCCACGTGTACGTTCAAATCCGAAAGAGCCGTAAAGTCGTCAAAACTTTTACAGAGTCCCTTTACCTGTATCAATGAGAGGCCCCCCTTTCCTGAATCACTTTATCAAGTTCTTGTTTCACTTCCTCCAGCGAGACGCCAAGAAACAACAGTTCCTGCACCAGTGTCCCGATCTTGTTCAGAAGAGCGCGGATCTGGGCGAGGTCCGGCTCGTGCCGTGATTCGCTCACAAAGCATCCCAAACCTGAAACGGTATAGATCCAGCCGGTCTGTTCCAGTTCCCGATAGGCCTTTTGTATCGTATTGGGGTTGACGGTCAGCGTTGCCGACAGCTCCCGAACCGACGGCAATCTGTCGTTGGGCGCCAGCACTCCGGCAACGATCAGTTCCTTGCAGTTGTCAACGATTTGTTCATAAATCGATTTCCTGCTTTTTAAGTCCAGTTGAAACATTGCTCCTCCCTCCTTTGAATTGGCTCAAGTGTACCATGTGTACTAGTACAGTGTCAACCCTCTGCATAAAAAAGATCTCCGGTCTTCCGGAGATCTTCGATACACTCATTTCAGCAGTGGAACTGCCCGCTTCGCGCCTTTAATTATAAGCCTTCTGCAATTTTCGCTCCCAGATGCGGATCCCTCTGGTCGATACGATATTGAGCAGCAGGTAAATAATGGCCGCTACGTAATAGGACGGCAGGATCGAGTATGTGATCATCGCCACAGTGTTCCTGGCATACATGATGTCTGCGATCCCTAAGTATTGAATAATGGCTGTTTCTTTGATCATCGTCACCAGCTCGTTGCCGATAGCCGGCAATATGGTCCGGATCGCCTGGGGTAAAATGACCAGCCGCATGGACATCCAGTGGTTCATGCCTAAGCTTCTGGCGGCTTCTGTCTGCCCTTTTTCCACGGATTGGATTCCGCCCCGGATGATCTCGGCCACGTAGGCGCCGCTGTTCATGGTCAATGCGATCAGGCAGGGCAGATAGCGCGTCATATCCACCCCGCCGATCATGACATCCGGAAACGCGATCAGTTTGGACAACTGGAGGTAAACGATCCAGAGTTGTACGATCAACGGAGTGCCACGGATCACATCGATATATACTGTCGCCAATTTACTGACGACCTTATACCGGGACATTTTCATGAATGCCAGGGCCGCTGCAAGGACTGCGCCCAGAATGACCGCATTCACGGACAGGATCACCGTCACTTTCGTACCTTTCCAAAAGTACGGTGCATATTCAATCAACATATCGAAAACTTTTTCTACCAATTGGATCCTCCGTTATGAATGCGTTCCTTCAAAGCGATGCTTCGGTTTATTCAGCTGCCAACTCTTCCTGCAGCGCTTTTGCATCGGCCATCAGTTGTTCGATGGTGCCGTCTTCCTTCAGCTCAGCCAGGATCACATTCACCTGGTCGCAAAGCTCTTGATTGCCCAGTTGGAATGCGATGGCGACTGCGTCGTTCTCGTAAGGGATGGTAAACGGCGCCAACATAAGGTCGCTGTTGGTTGCCACAAAGCCTTCGGCCACGTCGCTGTCGGAAACGATGCCGTCCAGCTGTCCGCCCTGAAGCATCATGACCATATCATTGAAATTCTGAACGGCGATGGCCGATTCGCCGGCATGCTCTTTTGCCAGAGTCTCCTGGACGGTTCCGGTTTGACCTGCGATCTTCAGGCCGGCCATATCTTCGACAGTCTGGATCGTAGCGGCGGAATCACTGTGGATGATGCAAACCTGGTTGCGTGCAAAATAATTATCCGAAAACAACACTTCCCGTTCGGGGTCGTTGGTCAAACCGGCAATCACACAGTCAAACTGTCCCTCCGCCAGGCTTCCCAGCAAGCCGTCGAAGCTCATGTTGGTGATCTTCAATTCTTTGCCGAGTTTTTCAGCCAGAATTTTCGCCAGTTCGATGTCTGCTCCGACAAAAACTTCGTTTCCGCTGTCATCGAGTTGGATGAACTCATAGGGGGGATAGTCGGCAGAAGTGCCAACGTGGAATGTTTCTGACTGTGCGTCTCCGCCTCCGCAGGCAACACCGCCGAGCATGAGTGCCATGGCAAGCAATAGTATCAATCCTTTTTTCATTTGAAAATACATCCTTTCTGTATGTCGCTGAATTCGTCACATCGTGTGATTTTTTAGTATACCGCACAATATACTCGCATAAATATTCATTGTCAAGGGGGTAATTTGAATATTATTGCACCTTTTTCGCATATATTTTATTTTATACGGATAATTGCGCATAATTTTACTTTTATGCATGAAAATCCCTCCTCCGGAATCCGAAGGAGGGATCCTGCTCATGAGTCCGTGATCAATACGCCTTTTCGTCGATCTCGCGACGAAGCCGATGGATCAAATCGGCAAGAGGCATGGGATCCAGTTCTCCTTCTTTGCTGGAGCGGACCGGAAACATTCCTGATTCCATTTCTTTTTCACCGATAACGATAATATAAGCGTCTCGGGCGTTCCTGGCCTCCCGGATCTTATAGCCGATCTTTTCGTTCCGTCCGTCCATTTCCACGCGGAACCCCCCTGCGGTCAATTGCTCTTTGAGACCTTGTGCAAAGTCGTTGAACTTCTCCGTTACCGTGAGCAGCTTCACCTGTGTCGGTGCGAGCCAAAGCGGAAATTTTCCTTCAAAATGCTCGATCAGGATGCCGATAAAACGCTCCATGCTGCCAAAGATCGTCCGGTGGATCATGCTGGGACGATGCTTTTCACCATCGGGCCCCACATAACTGATGTCGAAGCGCTGGGGCATCTGAAAATCCAGCTGGATCGTGCCGCACTGCCAGGTCCTGCCAATGCTGTCCTCCAGGTGGAAATCCAGTTTCGGCCCGTAAAATGCCCCGTCACCTTCGTTTACTTTATATGGCATCTTCAGTTCGTCCATGGCTTCTTTCAGAGACTGCTCGGCGATGGCCCATTCTTCCGCAGTGCCCATGGAATTTTCCGGGCGAGTCGAAAGTTCGATGTGATAATTGAACCCAAAGACACCATAGATGTATCCGATGAACTCGATAACGCCTTTCAGTTCATCCTTCGTCTGTTCGGGAAGCATATAGATATGGGCATCATCCTGGGTAAACGTCCGCACCCGCATCAAGCCATGGAGCGCACCGGACAATTCGTGACGATGCACCTGCCCCAGTTCGGCTACACGCATGGGAAAATCGCGATAGCTGTACATTTTTCGCTTGTAGGCCAGAAGAGATCCCGGACAGTTCATGGGCTTGATGGCGTAATCCATGTCGTCGATCTTGGTGAAATACATGTTTTCTTTGTAGTGATCCCAGTGACCGGAGGTATGCCACAGCTCTTCGTTCAGGATCAGCGGCGTCTTGATCTCGTCGTATCCTCTTTCCACGTGGGCTTTCCGCCAGAAGGCTTCCAGCTCGTTGCGAATGATCATGCCTCTGGGTAAAAAGAACGGGAAGCCCGGGCCTTCGTCCATGATGGCGAACAGATCCATTTCCTTGCCGATTTTTCGGTGATCCCGGCGCTTTGCCTCCTCCAGCTTCTGAATGTATTCATCCAGCATGGATTTTTGGGGAAATGTGATCCCGTAGATCCGTTGCAGCATCTTGTTCTTCTCGCTGCCGCGCCAGTATGCGCCCGCAACACTCATCAGCTTGATCGCTTTGATCCCGCCTGTGGAACGAAGATGCGGCCCTGCGCAGAGATCCACAAAATCACCCTGCTCATAAAACGTGATTCGGGCGTCTTCGGGCAGATCGTTGATGAGCTCGACCTTGTATGATTCTCCCCGATCCTTCATGTACTGCAGCGCAGCGTCTCTGGGCATCTCTTTGCACACCAGCGGAATATCTTCTTTAACGATCGCCGCCATCTCTTTTTCTATTGACAGAAGATCTTCCTCCGTAAACCTATGCTCCAGGTCGATGTCATAATAAAACCCGTTGTCGATGGCCGGTCCGATCCCGAACTTTGCGTCGGGAAACAACCGCTGAACCGCGTGAGCCATGATATGTGACGACGTATGCCACAATGCTTTCCTTTCTTCTTCTGTTTCAAAACGTAAATTTCCCATATCCAGTCCTCCTGTAATAAAAAGCCCCAAACACCCTATGGTGTTTGGGGCAAAAATGCGGTTCCACCCAAACGGAATACTTCATTTGCATAACGACAGATCCTGCCGGCAGCCCTCGTCGGGTGCAGCTCGGAGATGGTAGGTGATCGCATTGCCTGCAGACTCTTCCAGCCATGGAGTCTTTCTCTTGTGCGAAGCGGATGCGGCCTTTCTCGTCAAAGCTTTTTTCTTTATTCTCTACAACAAACACATTATACCTATTCAAGAGAACTTGTCAAGCCGCCTTCCCACTGATATGTGGCTGTCCGCTGCAACGTCGTGATACAAGCAAACGGAAGGCGGAACAGATCCTGTCCCTCAAATGTGAGCTCCACCATCACCGCCGGGCTGTTCCCGGAAATACCACAGGCTTCCGACCCTTCATAGCCTTTTGCATCATCGAAAATCTCCATGCGGGCCGCAATGGTCCCGTTCCGGCCGAAAGGCCCTCTCGTTTGTGCTTTTTCCAATAAGAACGTCAGATATGCCTCCGCAGCCACCTCATCGATACTGAGCATCCCGGAAGAATACGCTTCTTTGTCACAAAACAGCGCAGCCCCTGAAGCACATTCTTCGGCCAGCGCCTTCAATTCTTTCTGCATCAATGCATATTGATCCATATCGCTCCAGTAGCAAAGGAAACTGACGTTCAGCACCAGTATCGCGAGAAATACGACGAAAACTTTCAAATGTCCCTCCCAAGCCATCGCTTTTCGATAGAATTGCTCACGGGAGAAGTTCGCTGGCTGTCCAGCTTTCGATGGCAAATATCAACTGATTGTCTTCCTCTCGTATACCGAACAGTCTTGGACCAGCCATGATCTGCCCCATCGGGACAGAAATTTTGTAATAGATCAGACCCCGTTCCAAACCACCTTCTTCCATAAGACTGCCGCCCAGAAGTCGATACTGCGGATCTTCGGTAGCATCGATTTGAATCGATTCGGGATCCGTGTCAAGGATCTGCGAAATACGCTCTTTCAGATCGTCGCGGATGCCCTGCGTAAAGCATCCTTTTTGTCTTGCCTGCTCTCTGGCCACATAAATGCAATCTGACAGCAGCCCGATCCTTGAGTGATTGACCTGATCCAGGGAAAACTGAAGCAAAAAGATCAGAAGCAACGGAAGAACAGCCATAAGAACTAAAAACTGTTTCATGATCCGACCTCCGAAACATCTTCCATACGCCGAACTTCAATTTCCTGCAACCAAACCTTCCGCATTGTGGATACGATGCTATCCTCTCCGCCGCCGGCGATCATTGTAAAAATATGAAGGCCCAGCAGAAGCGCGGCCAGGAGCACGATCAGCTGCTTCATAATACGACCTACTCCAAGCCTGCGGCTGCTTCGTAATCGTTCATCACGCCGGCAATGTTATCGCTTACGCTTTCACTTATCACATTGGCCTGATCACTAAAGCTCATAACAACCGAACCGATCGCGATCCCCAGCAGAACCGTCGCCACCATAACTATCAATTGTTTCATCGTACTCCTTTCTCGTATTCATAAAATACCCATTAAAAGATTCCGTTGTTCAATAAAATATGCTACATAGATAAAATTCAGAAGAACGACCATGGCGTTGACCACAACTGGGAAATAGGCCAGGTCGCTGATCCATTCGTCCCTCCTTTTCTGACGTGTGCGCCGCCTCTGGAGAAGCAAATTTCGGTAGGCCTCTACTGTACTGAGAAGTTCCTTGGGTGTGATGCGTTCCCATTCCGTGAACAGCTTCGCCACATCCCAGGCGAAATCCTTGCCAAAAGCGCAATAAAACACTTCCTCCGCCGCTTCGACCTCGCAGAGCCGCAGGCGATGAGCCATTTCCCAGAAAGTATTCTGCAGGCTGTCCGAGATTTCCGCCACCTCTTCCAGAAGAAGCTCCCGACTCATGCTCCGGTCTCGTCCAAGCGTGATGACATTCTGTACATAAGCAAGACACTCCGACAATTCTCTTTCTCGAAGTTCCCTTCTTCTTTTTTCTGCAAAACCTGCAAGCTGCTTTCTGATGCGGCTTCCAGTGATCCGACGAGTTACGGTCTGCTTGTAGCGAAGGCCTCTTTCCATCAGGTGGAACGGTTCCTTTCGAACCGCCAGGAAATACCCCAGCCAAAAGACTGCATATGTAAATGCAAGTATCTTACAACTCATAGATTTCTCCGCATCAGTAGTCCATTTTCTGATTCCGGAGCAATTCCAGAACCGTCAGGTTAAGAATAAAAAGAAATACCGTTACCGCAAAGAAAAGAAATCCTTCCGGTGTGGTGAATTGGTTCCGAAGCAGTTTTGCAGGGGCAAGGCCCAGATAAAAAACAGAAATCGCCATGGTGCCAATGTAAAGGATCGGAATCAGAAATACAGTCATTCGGGCTGTTTCGCTGTTCAGTCTGTCACGTTCCTGTGCCCGTGTATTCGCTTCGCTCAACTGTCGCGAGATATCCTGCAGGCCTTCGGAGACATCCAATCCTTTCTCTGCAGCCAAACGGATGCAGACGCCAAGCATTTTCCCCCAAACCGTACCGGCGGAAAATGAAAACTGATCCACGGCTTCCCGGATCTCAACGGGATTTCCGGTGCCACGCAACCTGAGCAGCAACTGGTAAAGAAGTTTTCTGAACACCGGAAATTCACCACTGCCGTTCAGAACAGCCTCTATCGCAGCAAATATATTTTTGTGGTTGGTCCAATAGTGACGATAGAACTCAGACACAAGCGCCAAGCCTTCCCGGCTCCCCTTTTTTTGCATAAGTTCCAGACGCACGACCAGCAGCAGCAGCGGCATGGAAGTA
>DPKU01000173.1:0-2798 GCA_003542355.1 Clostridiales bacterium
GGAAAAAGCAGGCGGCATCCCCATGCTGCTTCCTTTTACCGATGATACCCAGACGCTGTTCGAATTGACGGAACGCTGCGACGGCATTCTGATCACCGGCGGAGACGACGTGGCCCCCTTCCTCTACGGCGAAGATGTATCTCATCGCACGGCACACCTGGAACCGGTGCGCGACAAGCAGGAATACCTCCTGATGAAACATCTGCTGGATCACGCTTCCGTTCCCCTTCTGGGTATTTGCCGCGGCTGTCAGATCCTGAACGTTGCCGCCGGAGGAACGCTTCACCAGGACTTGACGTCTCAGGAAAAATACCATGTCCTTCTCAATGCGTCCAGGGATTCTTTTGCACACCGGGTGCGCCTTAAAAAAGGTTCCCTGTTAGAACAGATCGTTGGCAGCGACACCCTGCTCACCAACTCCTATCACCATCAGTCTGTGAAGGATGTGGCGCCGGGCTTTCTGGTGACCGGAACAACCGCCGACGATGTCATCGAAGCGGTGGAAAAAGAGGGAGATCGCTTCGTATTGGGTGTCCAGTGGCATCCAGAGATGACCTGGAGCTGCCCCATCAACCAGAAGATATTCCAGGCCTTTATCAGAGCCTGCGAATAATAAAGTCCCGCGTATTCAACACACCCTTTGCAGAGGTATCAGCATGAATCGCTGCGTGATCATCGGCGGAGCCAAGATAAAGGATTACGATGTCGTGCGCCGTTATTTCCGGCCGGACGATCACTTTTACTATTGTGACAGCGGGCTTTTGCACATGGGGCCTCTCGGCGTTGCGGCGAATTTGATCCTTGGTGATTTCGATTCTCACCCCAAGCCCGATCTGCCGGTGGAGACGATCGTTCTTCCCAGGGAGAAAGATGACACCGATACGGTATATGCCGTACGGGAAGCGGTGCGTCGAGGTGCCGATGCATTTCTGCTCATCGGCGTGACCGGCCAGCGGCTGGACCACACCATTGGGAACCTGTCCATCCTGCTTTGGCTGGACACGCTGGGAATACCGGCCATGATCGTGGACGATTACGCAGAAATGGAAATCGTTTCCCGGCAGACGATATCGATTCCTGATTCCTTTGCCTGGTTTTCTTTGCTGAGCATCTGCGGAGCAGCCCGGGGCATCACCGTCCGGAATGCAAAATTCCCCCTCCGGGATGCGGAGATCGGCTGCGAATACCAATATGGGATCAGCAACGAAGTGACCCCGGGTCAGACTGCCACCGTGACGGTGGCGGAAGGACGTCTGCTCCTGATCAAAACAAGAGACTGACAAGAACGCCGGTTAAAAATTGAAACGCAAAAAGGCCGCTCAGTTGCACTGAGCGGCCTTTTGATTCTTGGGTCCCCTCTCCTGCGACAGAAGAAGGATTTTTTATGGGCTGCTAAAATTCCAAATACTTCTTTGCCAGGGATACCTGCATTTCCACTACGCTTGAGAGCACGTCTTCGTCGATGTTGAACCGGGCATTGTGATGCTCGAAGTTTGTCCCTTTCTTCTCGTCTGCAACGCCGAAGAAATAGAACGCGCCGGGCACTCTGCGGGTAAACTCGGCAAAATCCTCACCGATCATCACTCCGACCTCCTTCGTGATGACCTTGTCCTTTCCCAGAACTTCCGCACCGGTCTCCCGGATCATTTCTGCCATTTTCTCGTCGTTGTCCAGCAGGGTGTTGCCGCACTTGTATTCCAGTTCGTAGGTGCAGCGATAGGTCTTGCAGACGCCGTCGATCATCTCTCTCAGGCGGTCCCTCACCTTTTCGTCGTCGTTGTGCAGACAACGGACAGAGCCTTCCATAACACAGGTGTCCGGGATCACGATGTTGTACTGTCCGGATTGGAACTTGCCCACGGTGACGGTGGTGGGATGCAGGGAGTTGTTTTCCAGTGTATGGAACGCCTGGAAGGCCTCCCACACGTGAACGGCGCAGTCGATGGGATTGATGCAAGCGTGGGGGGCGCCGCCGTGACCGCCCTTCCCGGTGATCGTCAGCTTGAAGTAATAGCTTGATGCCATGATCGGTCCCGGGATGATGCCGATGCTGCCCGAAGGCAGATACGCCCACAGGTGCATGCCCATGATGGCGTCGGGTGTGGGGTTCTCCAGTGCGCCGGCCTGGATCATGTCTTCGGCGCCGGCATCCTCTTCGTTGGTCTGGAACAGGAACACGATGGTGCCGGTGATCTCATCTCTGTGCGCGGTGAGGATCTTGGCCACGATCAGCATCACGGACATGTGTCCGTCGTGACCGCAAGCGTGCATAACACCGGAATTTTCCGATTTAAACGGCAGACCCGTCATTTCCTCCACGGGCAGCGCATCAATATCCGAACGCAACGTAAGCGTCTTTCCGGGCTTGCCGCCTTTCAAAACCCCGATCACACCGGTCGTTAGACATCTCCTTACCTCAAGGCCCAGAGCTTTCAGATAATCTTCGATGATCTGTGCCGTTCTGAATTCATTTTTGCCGATCTCGGGATGGCGATGAAAGTCCCGTCTCAATTCGATCAACTCAGGCTGCAGTGCAGCGATTTCTTTTTTCAAGTCCATGATTTCTCTCCTTTGGTGGGTGCTGATTAATACAATAATAGGGCCTTACCTCGGAGGCTGTCAAGCCCTACAACCTTTATCGGGCTCGTTTACAGACACGCTCCCTGTTTTTTTCAAGGCGTGCTATAATGGAAACCGGAGGTAACACGGATGCTGAATATCTATTACGGAAGAGAATCCATTGACAGGGAAGCCTTCCTTTTCGACCAGATCAAAGAACGCCTGAGATCCATCCGGCA
>DPKU01000173.1:2828-23192 GCA_003542355.1 Clostridiales bacterium
CAGATCATGTCCGGCAACCGCCTCCGATACCAGATCTTCCATGAGACCGGCAAGCCGGATCGGGTGGTGGTCAACGCGCTGGGACGAACGTTGCTTCTGCGATCCGTCGTCCGTCAGTCCCGGACTGATCTGGATGCGTTTCAAAAGGTGGCAGATTCCCCGGAATTCTTATCAATGACCGGTGCTTTGATCGCCCAGATGAAGCAAAACGATCTGGACCCGGAGGATCTGGAAAAAGTCGCGCTGCATACCGAGCCTCAAAGCATCGTGCGAAGAAAGCTCATCGATATGCACCGGATCTACCGGGCATATCAGACTGCGCTGGAAGGAAAATGGATCGATTCAGAAGATCTGCTGCCGGCAGTCAGCCAAAAAATTTCCAAATCAGAACTG
The DNA here is from genome assembly GCA_003542355.1 of Clostridiales bacterium. Classification (GTDB taxonomy): domain Bacteria; phylum Bacillota; class Clostridia; order Peptostreptococcales; family Anaerovoracaceae; genus UBA10908. The sequence goes on from DPKU01000173.1 coordinate 3,222, forward strand.
ATCCGCTCCTCCGAAATATGGTTTTATGATTTTTACTCCTTCACACCGAGGGAGATGAACTTTATGGGCGAACTGATGCTGCAGGCGCCTGACCTGTCTGTTGTTCTGACGGGAGGAGAATCCACTGACCCTGACGGAGCGCTTTTCGCACCGACCCACTGGGCGGCAGCCATGCTGTGCAAACGCGCGGAGGCATTGGATGTTTCCCATCGTATGGAGTCGATTTCGGAGCGCTTTGCCCGTCGCCATCGACCGGAGTGCTTAAGCACGATCGAAAAGCAACTATATGCCATACCATGCAAGCCGTCACCGGTAAGTGCGCCGGATCCTTCGTTTACCCTGATTCGCGCCGGAAATCCTTATACAGAAAGCCAGACCATCGCCGCTGAGATCCTGAAATTGTGCAAAGAAGATGGATATGTGCCCGAAAACATCGCCGTGCTCACCAATGACATTGCAGGCCGGGGCACGATCCTGCGCAGAATGTTCAAATTGTATGGCATTCCTTGCTTTCTGGACGAAAAAAGAGCAGTCCTGCACAGCCCTTTGATCCAGACCATATCCTCTTTGCTGAACCTGGCTGCTGACGACCGCCTCGTGAGCGACATGCTGGGATTCCTGAAAACGGGACTTGTGCAGCTTGCCAAGGAAGACGAGCATGAACATTATGCGGATGTTGAAGAATTCGAAAACTATCTTCTGCAATACCATATCCGGGGCGCGCGCTTCAGCAAGCCTTTCGTGTACGGCGTCAGTGTTTTCGGAGAAGAAGGTCTCCGAAAACTCGAGAACACGAGAGCCCGTCTGGACGGGCTTCTGACGCCGTTTCTAAAAGCACTGGACGCAGCCGTTTCCGTGAGGGAAAAGAGCAGTATCCTCTACCGATTCCTGTCCGAAGAGCTTCAGATGGAAGAGCCGCTCCGTCGGCATGCGCTCCGTCTGGATGAGATCGGCCTGTCCGATGCAGCACAGGAGACTCGGCAGATGTGGAACCTCTTTTCGGACCTGTTGGACCAGATCGTGGAACTGATGGGAGATCAGGAAACTGACACTGCTGAATTCCGGGATATCCTGACAGCCTCCTTTGCAGATCTGAAAGTAGGCCTGCTGCCTCAGGCCGCTCACAGTGTCCTGATCGGGACCGTGGGACGGTCACGCTTGTCCAGTGTGAAAGCTTTGTTTCTTGCAGGCGTCAACGACGGCATCCTGCCCTCGGATGGGGAAAGCGAAGGCATCCTGACAGATCGGGAGCTGCAGCTGCTGGAGGCGTTGGGCTGCACCCTTTCCAAAAATCAGGAGGTCGCCCATCAGGAAGAGCAGCTTGTGATCTACCAGGCTTTTACCAAGCCCACCGACAAGCTTTTTGTCAGCTATTCCACCGCCGATGTGGAAGGCGGAGAAATCCGCCCCTCGCCCCTGATCGCTCAGCTTCGCACGATTTTTCCCGATCTTCCGGTACAGCCGGATATCACTCACCCCAACCGGGAAGCGGACCTGTATCGCGCCTCCATGCCCGCCGCGCTTCACTTGACCTCTGCCCTGCAGCGCTACCTGGCCGGAGAAGACCGAGAGCTGTCTGGGACGGTCCGGCAGGTTTACGATTTCTTCCTGACACACGCTCCTGAAACCGCTCTGGCCATCCGTGACGGCTTGTTCTTCTCCAACTCCGCCGATGCGTTGCCAGGACCTGCCACCCGGGAACTGTACCGCTACAACGCCGAGGAAGATCTCTTTGCGTTCAGCCCGACGCGCCTGGAAAAGTTCGCTCAATGTCCCTTTATGCACTACGTCACCTACGGACTTCAGCCCCGTCCCCGGGAAAGCTTCGAAATCACCGGAAGAGAGATCGGAGATGTGTATCACGAGTGTCTGATGCGGCTCACCCGGGACTTGCTGCAAGAGACCGAAGCCAAAGGCCTTACCGTAACGGATGCGGGTTCACCCTGGATGTGTATCACCCGGGAAGAATGCGACGAACGGGTGCTTCGGATCCTGGACTCCATACGGCAGGAAATATTCGAAGGATTGCTCAAAGCCGGCAAGGCACAGGAATACCAGACAGACCGGATATCCCTAGTCGCTCGGACCTTCCTCTGGCAGGTGATCTGCCATATCCGGAAAGGGCGTATTGCAAAGATATTCCCCGAGGTCGGCTTTGGACGCCAACGGTCCATCCCTCCGCTGAAGATCTCTCTGGGCAGCCAAACGGTTCTCGTAGAAGGAAAGATCGACCGGATCGATCTGCTGCAGACCGATTCGGATCATCCCAGTATAAAAGTGATCGACTATAAATCCGGTCAGGTGGACTTTGACAGAGAATTGATCCTGAAGGGGCTCCACCTTCAACTGATGGTCTATCTGGAAAGCGCGCTTTGCATCGAAGCGAATGCGGAGCCTGCAGGAATATTCTACTGCTATATTGAAGACCCCCGGATCGCTATCCCTGCAGGGAATCTGTCGAACAGCACGCTGCCGGAGGATGTTCTGCGCGCCCTGGAAGAGCGCTACCGGATGGAGGGTTTATTTATCGGAGAGACATCAGTCGTAGAGAGCATGGACCACTCGCTGGAGGACGGCGAAAAATCCACGGTCATCCCCGTGAAAAGAAAAAATTCCGGATATGACTCCACCCGCGCCGTATCCAGAGAAGAATTTGAAGCCTTTCGAAAGGAGTTCAGGCAGGAACTGCAAGAGGTCTGCAAAAGACTGACAGAAGGTGTTACCGACATTCAGCCCAAAAAGTTAGGCAGAGACCGGACAGCCTGCACCTACTGCGATTACCGGAGCATCTGCCTCTTCGACACCGACTTTCCGCAGTGCCGCTATACGTAAGTCTGCATCAAGATCATAGCCTCCTGCTTCCGCCTTACCGGTCCGTTATCGCAAAAAAGTAATCGCTGATGATCTGATAGCTACTCTTGTCCCGTTCCCGGTACAAAGGCGTCTCCCAGCTTTTCCAGCGAAAAGCCGCCAAATTCGCCGGATCGTCCACGCCGGCCCGGCCCAGGACGGTCGTCCCGGCGGCGTCGGTGAGCAGAGCGCTCACGACCAGCCCTTCCGAGACAGCAGTTCCCAATTCGTCCCGTTGCGGAGCATACAGTGTGCCCGGGTCGTCCAGCACCGTCATGGCAGAAGGGTCACTGAAATGAAGCCGGCCCCAGGGCAGACGCAGCGTGACTACCTCTCCGTCGGCCTCCCAGTGGTAATACGTGTTGTTATCGAGCGAGCCAAAGCGCAGCGCGCTCAGGTCGTCATAGACAGCCGGGACATAAGCGCCGCCTTTCGTCACCCGCTCCTTATTGATCAGCAGCGACATGCGCTCGAAGATTCCCTGATTTGTAAGCGAGGGACGATGCAGGCCTTTTGTGAAATTGTAGCCCGGGTGCACAAGGAGCGAAGCATCTCCTCCTCCTCTGAGCTCTGCAAGAAATTCCAGTCCCGACGGGGCGTTCTGCGAAAGGAACGCTCCGTATTTCATTTCCCCTTTCGCTCTGTCGTAGGTATCCAGGCCGATGATCAGTATTTGCTCTTCCGTATCCAAAGGCTCGGCAAGGTGGATGCGCACATAGAGAAAGGCTTCATCTGCGGCAAGCTCCAGCCGCCGAATGGCGTCGCGGCCCGAAACGGAAAAAGGCTCAGACCGGATCCCGGCAGGCTCCATGGCGATGATACCATAATTTTGCTCCGGATCGATGGCGCTGTGCCACAGCGGATTTCGTTCAAAAGGAATGATATACGGCTCCGTCGTCCAGGTCTTCTTGGCCCACTCGTCGCTCCACTCGAAAATGAGTCCGCCGGCATAACCCTCCCTTCGGATGGCCTTCATCATGCGCACGACACCCTCCCCTTGCACTTCTTCTGTCACGCCGCCGTGATGATACCCGTCCGGACTGTAGTGGGCGTTCCCCATGCCCGTAGCCAGTCCAAATTCCGCCACCAGCGCCGGATACCGAGTGTGACCCGCCATAAATTCCTGCAGATACCCTCCATAGCGAAGCCTGCCCTCCTCATCGCTGTAGGCGTCGTAGGCTACTTCGTTGTTCATGAAATCCGGATAGTTTGGATAGATGTGGTATGCGCCGAAAAATCCGGCTTTCAGGCTATCCTTCACAGAAATGTGATTGATGTCCACCACCGCTTTATCGTTGTATTCCAGATTTTTATCTCCGGAGGCATTCCACTCGGAATCGTGCTCCACAGGGTCCAGTGTCGGCCAACTGACGATGCCCACAGGATGCTGCCACCCATAGGTCTGGGTTTCGTAGGCGGCCACGTAATCGCAATTCATTGCCAGCCAGCCTTCCGTAGGAGAAGCCTTCGGTTCGGTATAAAGATACTCTCCATGAAAGGAGTAACCCGGATTGCGTTCGTTTGTGAGGATCACTTCTTCCGGTTCCAGTTCCCGGCCTACCAGATAACCGGCGATGTAGTTGGATATATCACTGGTGTACAAACCATAGGCGCGGAAATCTCTTTGCGGGATCACGGCGCGACCGTGCATGGCATCGATCACATAGCGGATTTCCTGCCGATATTCTGCCTCGTAATCCGGCGACAGATAATCTCCATCAGCCGGATTTTCCTCGGGCCAGATCTCCTGATAGAGCAGCAAGGGTTGTTCTGCCCTGGAATCGTTGTAGAATTGAAGGGCAGAATAAAATTCCGGCGCCAGCAGTGTGTAGACCCGAATCGTATTGGCGCCCATATCGGAGATTTCCTCAAACCAGTCGATAAACAACTGTTCTGAGCGGATAAATTCTGTAAACCATTTCCCGGGCAGCGACGAACCGATGTTGACGCCCCTTGCAAAGAGCTCGTTCCATGCGCCGTCTTCCTTTTTAAATTCGAAGATCTGACCGCTGACGCGCACATTCAGGGTCGGCGTGCCGCCCACTGCCGGCGGCGTGGGCGCAACTGCTTTTCGTTCACCGATGCCGGTCAGGATTTTTTCCATCATCGGAAGATATACCTGCCAGTAAAACTGTCCGCTGTCGCCTTCTGAACGAAAAGAGAGAATTCGTCGCAGCGTCGCATATCCGTAATTGCTTGGATACTTTTCGTCAAAGCTCTTCTGGGCATAATCCCCGGCGAAATAATACGACGTGTACCTGCTGTTCTGCTTTTCGATGACAGCCGGAAACACCGACGGCAGCCCCAGCTTTTCCATTGCAGCGGCGCCGGCTTCGGTCAGGTCCATCGTATACTCTCCCAGGATCCTGGCAGAGGGATTGGCCTCAACGATTTCAAACCATCCGTCGTAAGGGGTCTTTCTGTTTGCCGTAAACCCGGAATTTTCCGTAAAACGAAAGCTCAGTTCACTTCCCAGAAAATCCCGGTCTTTCCGCAGGATCGTCACATGGTCGTCACCGGATACCAAAATGATTCCACTGCCTTCGTAGTCCCACCGTCTACCGGTCTGCGCTTCATAATTCCGTATAATACTGCGGGGAATTTCGGAATATCTGGACAGCTCTTTAAAGTACTTTCCGTAATACCCGGTGTGCAGCGATAATCCGAACAGTTCTTCCAGGCGCTGTCGTGAGGTGTGACGGATAATGTCATACTCACCGATCAATACTGTTCCCGCATCGAGGATTGAGATCACCCGATCGATCTCTTCGTCGTTCAATCCGCCATAGAGCAACTCCGGGGTTTCCCATTCCTGATCTTTTTCCCTGGCCTCTCCATCACCGAAATACCGGCCGTAGGTATCAGCTAAATAGATCAGATCCGGCCGCTGGTCTGCCCATCCATCGTCAGGGATTTCCGGAAGCGGTCGCACCGTAAATTCAGCTCCGGCCCCGGGAAAGGTCCCGTAATAATCCCGATCATATCGAAAGAATTCGCCAGATCCGGGTGATACCACCTTCATGCGGTTCAGCGCCCACATCAACCCCTCATGCTCTTTATAATCTTCTTTCATCACCGTCTTGTCGACGATCCAGACATTCAGAGGCAGAGGTTCCATTCGGCTCCAAAGGATGCGCGGAACCACGAACACTGCTGCAAGAACTAGAATCAGCATTAGCATCAATCCATACATCAGATAGAGTAGCGCTCTTTTTTTCATAATGCACCTTCCGGCCTTTTGTCCGCATTACCCGTAAACCCTTTGCGCTCGGCCTTTTCCCAGCCAGTTACACCCTTAAATATCCGAAAATATCCCACAGCACGGATCATACTGAAATATTGACGGATCCCGAAATTTTCCAACACAGCCCAAAGAAGAAGACGCGACACGTCCTTTAAAGGGAAGATCCTGCCGCCGTGCTCCGCGACAAGAAGCGATGCGATGGAGATGAGCGTACCGGATAAGACCACCGCAACAAAGAGCATCACGGCGATATCCCAATACAATACTCCAAGAATGGCCGCCAGAAATACTGTGATGTACCCTTGCATCTCGATGATCGGCCCCAGGACTTCGAAAAAGAAATAATAAGGCATTGCCACCATTCCGGTTCGGCCATACCGGGGATTGAACAGCATCGCCTTGTGGAAATATAAAATCTCGATCAGTCCACGCTGCCAACGAAAACGCTGTTTCCTTAGGGTTTTCATGTCTTCAGGCACTTCGGTCCAACAGTTGGCATTGAACGCATAGCGGATGCGATAGGGGTTTCCCAACTCCCGCATGCGTCGGGAAATGCGGACCACGATTTCCATATCCTCACCTACGGTATCTTTTCCATATTCGCCGCTGCTGGTCAGATACCCGCCTACGCGAATACCGCGCTCCTTCCGAAAGAGACCGAAGGCACCAGAAATGATCAACAAATTGTTTGCAAAAGCCCAGCCAAGTCGTCCGCACATGAACGCCCTGATATACTCGATGGTCTGAAGCACAGCCAGTCGGTTCTTCGGTATCCGTTTTTCCCGGATAGCCCCTCGTTCTACCATGCAGCCGTTTATGGGAAACACGTTGCCCCCCATAGCTGGCGTTTCCACGTCCTCTTCCAATATCCGAGACACCAACTTCAGCAGCGCATCCTCTTCCAGAATGGAATCCGCATCGATGCTGCAAACGTACTCTCTGGATGCCACATTGATGCCTGCATTCAGGGCATCGGCCTTTCCGCCGTTCACTTTGTCCACTACGATCAGATTGGGCAGGTTCCGATTCAGATAGATCCCTTTGATATCCTTAGTCTGAAGCTCTTTTTTGTAGATGCGGTCAACCCGCTTCAATTCAAACTCCTGCTGTAGTTTCACCAGCGTCTGATCGGAGGATCCGTCGTTCACGATGATCAGTTCATAATCGGGATAGCTCAGGTTCATCAGCGAGTGCACATTCTCGATAATCGTTCTGGCTTCATTGAAAGCAGGCGCTACAACGGAAATGGATGGCAGCATCCTGGTTTTGAACAGAAACCCCCGATCTTTGATCTGCCAGGATCGTTTCTGCCGGCGAACATAGGCAAAGGAGAGCCCCATTAAGGTAAAATAAATGCAGTTAATTGCAATCGCGTAAAATGCAAAATACGTATTGAACTCTTTCACGAACAGCTTTAAGCCTGGAATCAGTGTCAACTCACCCAACAGATCCCGATGGGACACCAGAAACACCGTGGGGACCAAGAGAAAGCTCAAAACCAGCAGCACGGCTAGAACAATCAAATATTTTCGGTCTGCGGGCTGTTTTTCGGGATCCTTCTCCGGCGCAGATTTCGCCGAATCGCACAGTGTCTGAAGTCGGGGCGAAAAATAGGTGCGAAACAGGCCTTTCAGCTTGGGATCCTTTTGTGTGCAGCGTTTGACGATCGCTACGAGATCGATTTCCAGTTCCGCATTTTTGTTTTGATTCAGGAAGTCGATCACTTCGCTGACACGTCCAGTCAAAAGAATCTGCTCCAGAATGTGCTCTGCCTCTCGCTTTTTCTCTCCACTCAGCCGCATGATGAAGTATTCGATGCGCAAAGACAGCACTTCCGCCAGTGTTCGCTTTACCACAGGATCCCGTTCTGCCATAAATCGCTCCACGACAGAATCCAGAAGTGATGGATCTTGCGCTGTCATCTCAGAAAGAGCATTGGCAGCATGTTCTCGAACGCTTTCGTCACGGATCAGAGTCAGCAGCTTCTCCTGGTGGTCCGCCCCCTGAAAATTGGCCAGCGCAGTTACTGCGGCCTGTCGGATCCCCTCATCCCGGGCATACAAATAACAATCGCTGCCCATGGTTGCCGGATGACGCCGGCTCAGAACCTCGCAAGCCTTGAGCATCAGCTCATGTCCGGCCTGGGCCGCGCTGATGCGGGACGGTCCAGACTGATATCTGCGGCACAGAAAATCGGCGGCTACATCGCCTCGGAAACGGCAGATGATTCGTCCCTTCCGATCTCCGGCTCTTCCAAACCGGCAATCGATGCAAGAGGCAGGGTTTTTTTCTTCCGGGGAGAGAGCTCCTGTTTCATCAATATAGGGTTCGATCACCGTCTGAAGATACTGCTTCATCTCTTGAGAATCATAAACTGAAGCAAAATCCACCAAAAGTTCCCGGATCTCTTCTTTTTGGGAAGAGTACAGCCTCGGCAACAATGCATGGAATGATTGTCCAAAGTCGCTGATGAGCATGTTTACTCTCGTTCGATAAAACCGGCTGGCGTGACGCAGGGAGTGGATCAGGACCGGCAGAGAGGCGCTGTGCCCGATGTCCGACAGCGCATTTGCAATATAGAGCTTCAACGGAAACTCTTCTTCTATCAGAAGCTGGTGTTCCAAAGCCAAGCGGGCATTCTCACTCCCCAGGCGACCCAGCGTGAACACCGCTTCGGCACGTTTCGTGGAATTGGGGCTGTGCAACGCTCGGATGTGCCGTCTCTCCAAACGATCCAAAGGCAGACGCGCCTCGATCTTCGCTTCCCATTCGGCTCCGAATTGAAATGTCCGCTTCATAGCCAGATAGATCTTCGGATCCATCTTTTTTATCACAGTGTTGCCCTTGTCCGAAAGACTGCGGATCAGCATCCTTCGCTGATCCTGAGTGATTTCGCTTCGGATATCGCTCCGAATTCTGGACACGTAAACACTCCAGGCTAAAAAGATGTCGATCACGATCAGGGTGCCAGCGATGATAAGCCAAGTTTCAATGCTGCCGATCACAACCGTTCTCCTTTGCTTGCAAGGTTGGAAATGACGCCCCGGAGCTCGGCCAGCATCAAAGGCTTCCTGAAGTAATGAATCACGCCCAAATCCATTGCCCGACGAACGGATTCCTCGGTTTTGAGGTGGGACATATAAAGCACTGGTATACTCTTCGTGTCCGACCGCAGAAGAAGCTCCTGACGCAAGGAAAACCCGTCCATCTTCGGAAGCATGACTTCGGACAAGATCAACTCCGGCTGATAGCGTCCCGCCATCTCCAGCGCTATTTCTCCATCCGTTGCACGTTGTACGTTGTACTGCATATTTTCCAGAACCACTGAGATTACATCTGCCACGGTCTGTTCCGGCTCGACCAGAAGGATATCGCACTTCGAAGGCGTGTCCTCCGGGGAAGAATTACTGCACACCCGGTTTTTCCCCTTGTTTTTAGCAATCCGGACCCGCTCCTGGGCGATTTCGTAAAACCGGTTCGATGCCACAGAGGGCTGCTGCTCCTCAGGTTGCAGTTCCTGAAGGCTCACAACACCAATTGAAGCCGTCACCGTCTCCACGAACTTTCGCGAAGAGGCGATGGCATTGCGGAGTTCTTCGGCCACTTCCACGGCGCGCGCTTTGGCTGCATGGGGAATATAGCAGGCAAACAGACTTCCGGGCAGTTTAAAATACACCTGATAATCCTCCTGGGTCGCTTCCAGCAGAAGAGCGGTGTTCTTGAACAACTGGTCGACTTCTTTATCTCCGTATCGGTATTTGATCCGTTCTATCTGATCCAGACTGAGGACGATCAGCGCAGGATTCGTTTGAAGACCTTTCGCTGTGATCGCTCCGATTTCTTCATTTAGATAGTTTTGAAAAAACGGGAAATTGTATAAGCCCGTCAACTGGGAATGTGTCATCGACTGTTCCACGCCAATCAGATTCTGTGCCAGCCTGTCCCGGGCAGCTAACAGGGATTTGTTTTCCTCGCTCAGCCGCTGAAGCTCACTATTGGAGCGAGCCAGGTGTGCGGTATAGACCTCGGGCAGCGGAATCTCATATTCATAGGCCAGTCGCTCAACAAGAGGTTCAGCTGTCATGAGCCACTCTACGCCTTTGCGCGCAAACATTCTTTCCGACACCATATCCCACATCTGATGATCGGCTTCCAGGACCGGTAAAATGCGCAGATCTGGATCCGCACGGAACCCTGATTCCAGCAAGACCCTCTGTGCCTCCGACTGGCCATAAAGAGATGCATAGCGCTTCAGGACCGCTTCTGTGGACGCCAGATATCCACCGGAAATATCCAGGTTTTTTCGAACACTGTGTAAAAAAGCGCCGCACTCTAAATCTCGTAACGCTTTGATGTACATTCGTATGTCGTTGCGAATCAACGATCCGTGCTGCGGGGCGATCAACAATATCGGCAGTCCCATCAGGGATTCCATGACAGGACGGATGACCTCGTTGGAAGGCATATAATGTTCGTGGAACGACTTCATCTGCTCCAAGTAATCTTCCGGGGCTTCCAGTGTCCAAAACGGAGAGAAGGCACCGAAGAGGTCGCTGGAAAAGAGAGTCTGTGTGAGAGCGTCGTAAGTCATGATCGCTCCAGGAAAATGCAGATAGGGCGCTGGAAGGAAACTGAGCGTCCGACCCGAGGTGAGCTTCAGTTGATTCTGGTGACTATTGACAATGTAAAAATCCGAAGATACGCCATAATAGCGGACCAACATCTTCGTGCGCCAATGGGTAACCAGTTGAAATCGGCATCCCCTTTGTTCAAACAACGGAACGGAAGAACAAAGATCAGGGTCTTGATGGTGAAGGATCACATACCGAATTTGATCAGGAGAAATCAGGCTGCAGACATTTCCCCATACCTCTTCGAAATCCAAAATTGAACCCGGATCTATCAGGACAGCCTCCTGGTCGTCTATCAAAAGATACGGATTACATTGCAAACCTTGATTTGCGAATGTGCCGCCCACCCAGTATATGCCGGGAGCGACTTCCACAGGACGTGACTGGCTCATTTTTCCCCTCGTTTCAAATATCTCTTTTTCTTGAAGTATACATTATAATTCAATCAAGTGAAACAGAGGTTTTCCAATAAAGCAAACCGGACTTTTCAGAGTGAAAAATCCGGTTCCTTGCTGATATTTTTGGAGTTTTATTTTGATTTTTTGTTTTAACTTACGTCGTTCGTCAACCGGAAGCCCTTGTTGTACCACTTGTCGGAATAATCCAGAGTCAATCGATCAATATATTCTTCCAACTCTTTGGCATAAACGACTTTGGTGCCGTTGCATTCGACGACCTTATCATCCGCATCCTGAAGCTCTTCCAGAGCCAAGCCCCACTGGGGCCCGCCTCAGCCGGCGCCTCCATAACTGATGCGAAGCATCTGACCTTCCGGTTTCTCTGTTTGTGCGGCAATTTCCTGAAATTTGGCTGCTGCCGCATCGCTTACTTGAATCATGTCGATGCTTCTCCTTCCTTCAGTAGATCCTGAATCCTTTAAAATACCACTTATCCAGATAATCTACTCGCATATTTTTGACCTGTGCTTCCAGATCTCTGGTATATACTGCCTTGGCTCCGTTGCTTTCGATCACAACATCGCTGCCATATCCCCGCTCATCCAGAGCGGCCGCCAATTGTGGCCCCGCTCAACCACCGCGGCTCATATAGAGCCTGATTTTCAGCTGATGCGGATCCGCCAGGGTCGCAGCGACTTCCCTGTACTTTTCCGCTGCGCGATCACTGATTTTTATCATGATGCCAACCTCCTTTGGTTTCTTGCGAAGGGTAACCTGATGTACTTCTTCGTACCCTTTGGGTACAATGAAAGTATGCCACGATCCGATGCGATGCTCAGTGACCATGTCACACAGACGACTCGACCGCCACCGGAGGTTGTGGTACAATTCCATTGATACTGACCCGATCGAAAGGAACTGACCGATGTCTCACAATGCAATCAAAACCGTATCCCTGATTGGCCTGGGCTCTTTGGGCATCATGTATGCCCACCACCTGAGCCGCAGGATGCCCTTCGAAGATCTTCGCATCATCGCAGGACCCGCCCGCCAGAAACGCTACGAGAACGACCCCATCCGCTGCAACGGAGAAGCCTGTCGCTTTCGCTTCGCCGCGCCCCAGGAGAAAACCGGACCTGCAGATCTAATGCTGTTTACCGTAAAGTTCGACGGTCTGGATCAGGCCATCCGGGATGCCGAAAACCAGATCGGACCCGATACGCTGATCCTTTCCTTTCTGAACGGCATCGTGAGCGAAGAGATCATCGGAAAGCGCTATGGCCGTGAAAAAGTGCTGCACGCCGTCGCCCAAGGCATGGACGGCATACGATCGGGTAACGAATTGATATACCGGAACATGGGACTGGTTTGCTTCGGTGAAGGAGAAAAGGGACTTCTGACGCCCCAGGTCCGCAGCGTGGAAGAATTTTTTATTCGAACGGAATTTCCCCATCAAGTCGACACGGATATGAAGGCCAAACTGTGGGGCAAGTTCATGCTCAACGTTGGAGTCAATCAAACAGTTGCTGTTTTTCAGGGCACTTACGGCACGATCCAGAAGCCGGGGGACGCCCGCCGCACCATGATCGCCGCCATGGAAGAAGTGATCCCATTGGCTGCGGCGGAAGGCGTACATCTGTCAGAACAGGACCTGATCTACTGGCTTGGTGTTCTGGATGCCCTGAGGCCGGAAGGAAAACCGTCCCTGGCACAGGATCTGGACAGCGGGCGCCCCACAGAGGTGGAGCTGTTCGCCGGAACCGTATTGTCCCTGGGCGCCAGGCACGGCATCGACACGCCGGTAAACCGATTTTTGTATGACCAAATCAAGGCCTTGGAAAGCTGCTAAATGCCATATTTCGGCTCTTGTATACAAATGGCGCTTGCTGTGCAAGCGCCATTTTCTATGTTCTGTTCTATTTATTGATCGGCCGGACCGGGCGAGCTTCGATATACCCCCGGTAGCCTTCCGGGGCCAATTGGAACCGGGGACCGTCATCGTCTGCCCATTCATAACCATAGAGCGACGGATCGAAGGTCTTCATCACCTCCCACAGCTCTGTGATGGCTTCCTCGAAGTTCTCTTCTTTGAATGGTGCGCCCTGGAAAACCATCATCTTGCAGGGGGAAAGATCCATGATTTCCAGACCTTCGGGCAATTCCCCTTTATAGTCGACGGGCACTTCCACGCCTTGGGCATAATAAGATGTTCCAGGCGTGCGGAAGCGATCCGCAAGCCACATGCCGATGGGCTCGTAGAGCGCCTCCTTGACGCTGCACAACAATCCCCATATGTCGCAGCCGACCTCTTCGCAATAGGCAAAATAGTCCTCTGCCTTCTTTCCCCTTTTCATGATCACCTTCCGCTCCGGCCGCTCGATGACCTGGACAAAAACGGTGTTGGTCTTCGCTTTGTTTTCCATGCTCTGTTCTCCTCTCTGATGATAGTGATAACGCGCCCTGCTGGAGTATGGCATGAACAGACAGATCGGAGAAGGATTTTTCCGGTATCGGCTGGGCGTGAGGCCGAATTCCTTTGAAAATGCTCTCGTAAAGCCTTCGTGGGTATCAAATACGAAATCCAGCGCCACATCCACGATCCGTGGATTTTCGTCCCGCAGATCGAGTGCGGCCCGGGAGAGTCTCAGCGCGCGGATATAATCAAAAGGTGTTTTTCCGGTGAGTTCCCGAAAGATCCGCACGCTGTGGTACGGTGAATACCCTGCACAACCCGACAATTCATAAAGAGTGATCGGGTTGTGGATATTCTGTTCGATATGATCCTGCATCCGCTGGACGGCTTCGACTCTTTCGCTGTTCTGCATCTGTCACCTCCAGAAACAGTTTTATCATAAGACAGGCTGTAAATCTTGACCCGGATTGCGAAGATCCGGCCGATCCCGGAGCGCTAGTCCACTTTGATGTACTCCTGAAAACCGTAGGAATACTGAATGCGTCCATCCAGGGTGATCCAGCAGGCTTCCACATCGCTCAGCGAATCGATGAAGCGCTTTCCATCTTCGACTGAGAGATTGAAAACGTAGGTGGACAACGCATCCGCCAGACCGGAATCCGGACAGATCAGCGTCACCTGGGCAAAGTGGCTGGAAGGCATCAGCGTTGCCGGATCGATGATGTGATGATATCGGACGTCGTCCACGGTGTAATACCGTTCATATATCCCACTCGATACGACGGAAAGCGTGTCGATCGATACAGAAAACAGATTTGGCTGATCGCTGGATTTATCAGGATTCTGTATCCCGATGGTCCAGGGCATGGCTTCACTCCCGTCAGAAGCAGCCTTGCGGCCAATGGCACGGACGTTTCCACCCACGCTGAGCAGCAATGATCGCATTCCCTGATCTTCCAAATTCTTGGCGATCTGCTCCAAAGCATACCCCTTGGCCACAGCGCCCACATCCAGGCTCATTTCAGGATCGGGAAGATAAACGGTCGATGCAGCCTCGTCGATGCGTATCGCATCCATGTCCGTATGCTGCGCTGCAGCGCGCAGCAGCTCCATGGGCGGCAGCTGCGCCAGGTCCGGATCTTCGGTTCCCTCTTCTCTGTAATCGTGCCACAGGCGCAATACCGACCCCATTGCAACATTGACCGTCCCGTCTGTCTGCCCGTAGACGTCACGGGCAAACAGCAGGAGGTCAATGATTTTGTGATCCACGACGACCGGCGCAATGCCGGCGTTGTCGTTGATCGTTTTGATGTTGTTGACGCCCTCGTGATCATTGTAGATATCATAGAGCTGATGGTATTCCTCGAGCGTTGCCCGAACCTGCTCTGAGATCTCTTTGAACTGCGCTTCGCTGTCCGCATAACCGACGATCGTGGTGACGGTATCAAACAATTGGAGAAATTGTGCCTGATAAAGTTTCGTCTTGATCCCGCCACACCCGGAGGCCAGCACGATCAGCAGCGCAAGGGCGAAGGATATCCCTTTTTTCATAAGGTAGTGCCTTTACTTGACTGCTCGCTTATTGGGCAGCTTTCTCCACCAGTCCGAT
The DNA here is from genome assembly GCA_003542355.1 of Clostridiales bacterium. Classification (GTDB taxonomy): domain Bacteria; phylum Bacillota; class Clostridia; order Peptostreptococcales; family Anaerovoracaceae; genus UBA10908. The sequence continues at coordinate 18,367 of DPKU01000173.1, forward strand.
GAAGTCGGTGATGTGGACCGTGACGGAAGCCAGCAGATCTGCATCTGCGGCATACCCTTCGCTGATGGCGATTCCCTGAACTTCTTCAACGGTCTTGCCGGTCACGTAAGCGGCGAATCCCGCAGCCTGCTCATACCATTCTTTACCGATGGTGGAAGCCTTCAGCATGCCGTATTCTTCTTTCAGTTCATTCTTCGTCCTGGGCGCTACGGAAAGATCCGTAGTGATCATTCCTGCAGCGTCAAAGTTCACGTTGGACTGAGAACCGTCGAAGATGCAGCTGGTGATCATTCCTTCTGCGTTTTGGGTCATGGCGACATAGGTGGAATACACCTGGGCCAGCCCGAGCTCGGTTTCATTGACATTCTTGGATTTGGCAATGTTTGTGGTAGTGGCAATGCTGAGCGTATCGCCTTTTGCTGCGCCCAGATCTGTGGCGTTGGCCACGGCTTTTTCGACACCAGCCATAAAGTCGGTGATGTGGACCGTGACGGAAGCCAGCAGGTCGGCATCGGCAGCATAGCCATCGCTGATTGCGATTCCTGCAACCTCTGCGGCCGTTTTGCCGATCACATACTGGGCAAACGCTTCGGCCTGCTCATTCCACTCTTTGCCAATGGTGGAAGCTTCGTTCATACCGTATTCCGTGCCAAGCTCGTTCTTTGTCTTGAACGTGGCATCCAGGGGAGTAACCAGCTCGCCTGCAGTGTTGAAGTTCACTTTTGACTGAGCCTGGTCGATCACACAATCGGTGATGATGCCGCTTGCGTCCACAGTGAGCGCGACGATCAGAGAATCTGCCTGGGCCAAGCCGTCAGCTTCCGCAGTGGCATCTTTCGACTTGACTATGGAATTCAGAACTGCAAACCCTGTCTTCACGGGTTCTGCTGTCGGCTCAGTTCCGCCGCAGCCTGCCAGCAGTGCGATTGCCATCAGGGCAACCATGAGTAGTGCTATTGTCTTTTTCATTTTTTTCCTCCTGAGAATTTTAGAATTTATTTAGGTGCAACCCCTGAAATGCCGGAGCAGCCAGCTTCAGCATCACCGAGGTCGCAAAACCTGTCACAATACCGGATACGATCAATGTGGGCAGATAGATCCAAAGGACAGTCTCCATGATCGCCGAGGCTGCCGCGATCTGCCCGAAATTATGAAAGACAGCGCCCAGGATGCTGACCAGAAGGATCGTAGTCTTTTCCTTCATCATCAGCAGGATGAGCACCATGATGCCAAGTGCGCACAGGCCGCCGGACAGGCTCAGCGCGCCGGCGATGAGCCCCCGGGTCGCGGCGATGAACACCGCCTTCAGGATCACCAGTGTCAGCGCATCGCTCTTTTTCAAATGGAACAAGGCAAACATCACTACGATATTGGCCAGCCCCAGCCGGACGCCGGGCACCGGTACGGGTACCGGGAAGAGGCTTTCCAGCACGGACAGCACCATAGCCAGGGCAAACAGAAGGCCCAAGAGGGTGATGCGCCTGGTTTTCGTCGTCCTGTGATCGCTGTTTGAAATGGCTTTTTCCATGGATTCATGTCCTCTGTCTGTTGTACTGTGATCAAATATATAAATCGGGTGCGCCGGGATCCGCCTTCTCCGAGACGATCTTGATGTAGATAAGATTCGGAAGACAGGCTGCCTGCTGCCCCGCCAGGCTCAGCTTTCCGGAATGGACGCAGATCTGGTCCGGACAATCGGACCGCACGAAGGCAATACTGCCGTCTTCGTAAAGGTGAAAGACCACATCGGGCTCCTGGGGAATGGAGAACGTGTCTTCTTTGCCGGAAGCAAGATCTACGGTCTTCACCAGTTCCGAGCGGTAATAAATCTCCGCGTACGTCCCCTTCTTTCCCAGAACGTCAGTGTAAATCGTCCAGGAAAGGATCGCTGCCAGGACCAGGATCGCGATGATGATGACGTCTGTTTTTCGGGCAAACTTCATTGCAGCCTCCAGGCCGGCAACAGACCGCTCAGAAAAATCAAGGCCGTATGCGCCGAAAGGATCAGAACGAAATTCCTGATGGATACGGAAAACGTCTCTTCCTTGCTCTGCTTTTGCCGGAAAATGTTCAGGTTCCGCTGCACCGGTATCAGCGTCAGGAGCAATGCCAGACTCAACAGCGGGAGAAATCCGAATATCACCATGATCACCATTGACAGATACGCCGCATAATACAGGCTTGCAAACAGGGGCAGCGCTCTGTCCTGCAAGTAAAAGACCAGGGTACGGCGTCCGACACGAACATCGTGCGCTGCATCGCAGATGTTGTTGGCCAGCATGATGCCTGCGGTCAGGCAAAAGGGCAGGACGGTGAGCAATGCAAATCCCACTGTGGGCATGATGTTGATGTGAACAGAAATCTGTTCCGTCGTAAGCCCGTATGTCAGCAGGTATCCCGCGTCATTGATCCGGATCAGGATAAACGGGATCATCACACCGTAAAAAAATCCGGAAGCAACCTCGCCAAAGGGCCCGTGGGATAGCGGGAACGGTCCCCAGGAATATACTATACCGAAGAAAAAGCACAGGGCACCGGCCAGGAGCACGAGGACATCCGTTAGTGCCACGAGCCAGAGTCCGCACCCCAGGCTCATAGTCAGGAGCAACAGCGTGATGCCCAGAGCCTTGCGCCGAGGCAGCGGCAGTTCCAGATCGTTCTTCTTCGTGTCGTTGTAATTATTGATCGTCGTTGCCGTCAGATCGAATAAAATCATTCCGGCAAAAAAGACTCCAGACCGCAGCGGATCGATGGTACGGTGATTCAATGCGAGGTACGCCAGCGTCATCAGAAAGGGCAGGACGCTCGTGATCTTTGTCCGTATCTCAATATAGTTAAATAATCTACGCAGCATCATATCGGTGTGCATCCGTTTCATTTTCAGGCATGGGTCTTGCCGGCAGCCCGGTTCAGGAGTTGTTCCAGCAGAGCGCTTTTCTCCGATGAGATGTCCAGGACCCGGATCAGTCTGACGGTGTCCAGATGAAGGCGCTGGATCTTTCCATGGGTGTATTCGAGTCCTCCGGAAGCAACAACCGCTTCCTTGAGGTGGATCGGATCCATACCTGTCTCAACTTTTTCTTTCAGCGCACTGTCTTTCTTTAAAGCATGGATGAGCGGCAACGTGATCACACCGGAGCTGCAGTCGGACAAAACAGGCTTCTTTGTCTCTTTCTGTGTGGATTCGTAGTCTGCGCAGTCGTCGGCGAGCTGAAAGATCAGGCCGATGTTGTTGCCGATTTTCGTATAGATTTCCTTGTACATCTCCGGCTCTCCGGAAAACAGATGCCCCCCGTAGAAACAGGCTTCGAAAAGCGCCGCTGTCTTGCCGCGAATGGTTTGAAAATATTGCCGTTCTGAAAGGCGATAATTGTGCATGTTCTGGTTCTGCCGCAATTCGCCCAGACAGACTTCCGTCATATATCCCGGAAAAACCCGTGAGATCTTTTCCCTGTCGTTGTCGATCGGGTCGATGGTCGAGACCCATTCCAGGGCGACACAGAGCAGCCAGTCCCCGCAGAGAACCGCATACTTCTGCCCGAACTTTTGATGCAGCGCCTTGATTCCACGCCGCTTGTCCGCCTGATCGATCACATCGTCGTGGACCAGGGTGGCCAGGTGGATCAACTCAACAGAAGCAGCTGCTTTCACCGCATCCGGAGAAATGCGATCCGCCTCATCCAAAGCGCAGGCCAACAGCGATTTTGCCCGGATCATCTTCCCAGGCGCGCCGGACAGATGTACCGTCATCTTCCGGATGGCGACGGGCGCGCTCTTCAGCAAGTGTCTGATCTGCAGGGAGGTTTCCGCTACGGCTTCTTCGTAATTCAATTTTTCCGAGGTCAGCGCCTCCTTTGTCAAATCAGTCATGATAGAGATACAACCGCCTTACCCAACCGATATTCGCCCACCGCTTCTTGAGCAGAGGGGAAACATAGTAGTCCAGGCCGAACACCTTCCCTGCTCCGAAAAGCAAGGCGACAGCGCCGAAGAGCATCCAGAAGCTGGACAAGAAAAGTCCTGTGGTGGACATAAACATGAACAGCAGCACGAGGGACACCAGACTGGAGAAGGTAGTGAGCAAGCCGGACATCATGGACAATCCGATCAGGATCTCTGCGATCACGATCACGATCTGCATGCCCAGGGCGATGCTCGGATATCCCAGAATCACATTGGAAACAAAGGCGTTGATCAGAGGGACGTCCATCTTGAATGCCAGGTCGGAAAGGGTGGATTCGGCCAGGGGCTTGCCGCTGACGAACAGGGCGCGGAAAAAGCCCAGGAAGTCCCAATCGAACAAAATGGTTCCCGCGGAGGCACCCGCCTCGCCACCGGCGGCGGCGGTGGCAGATGAAACCGCATCCACCGCTTCGGAGGCCGTGGAATTCCCGCTGCTCAGAATCCCATCGAACCAAGCCTTTGCGCCGCCAAAAAAGCCTTTCAGTTTCGGTTCCCGCAGCCACCCTTCGGCAATCTTCATCGTGCCTTCGAAGGCCCATACGGCACCCAGCCAGATCCGGAATGCCACCAGCATAAAGCTCGGAGTCCGGTTGGAGAAATGTCCGCCTAGAAAGCTTCTGCAGTGACGAATGGTAAAGAATTCATTCTTCAAATAGTGGATCACTTTGTTCCATCCGGCCACCTGCACAAAGTAAAATACATTGATCAGATGCTTAACAAACATAGCTGGGAAGGACGGAAGCGCAACTTTCTTATTGTGGGTTCCCACATAGGCAGTCCCATAACGTCCACCCACGGAAAGCATGGCGCCGTGGAATTTCGGAATATATTTTTCGGGCTTTCCTTTCCCTGTGATCGCCGCA
>DPKU01000181.1 GCA_003542355.1 Clostridiales bacterium
CCGAAGAACCCGCGGCACCCCAGCCTCGAGCTCCGGAGCCTGCCGCGGCCGCAGATCCCAAAGAAATGGGCGAAGTAGAGCTCTGGCGACGTGTTATGGAAGATGAGCGGATCTCCAAAATGGCACGGACCTGCGGCAGTGTTCTGCGGGAGATCTCCGATCATATATTCACGGTACAGATCAGCAACAGCATACAGGAAGAGCAGTTTAAGAAAGAAGAAAAGCTGCTGGAGGAGATCCTGGAAGAAAATACAGGAAGACGGCTCAAGATGCATCTTCTTCTCAAGGATGCGGAAGTACAGGAATCATTCATATAGACATCAGGAAAGGATCAAAAATGGGCAAGGGAATGAAGGCCGGCAAAAAACCCGGCGGTAAAAAAGACAATATGCAGGCGCAGATGGCACAGCTCCAGATGATGCAGCAAAAAATGGAAGCGGTCCAATCTGAGATCGATGAAAAACAGGCAGAAGCCACGGCCGGAGGCGGAGCCGTCAGCGTCACCGTCAACGGAAAACATCAGCTGGTGAGCGTATCGATCCGGCCCGATGTATGCGATCCTGAGGATGTGGAAATGTTGCAGGATATGATCCTGGTGGCGACCAACGAAGCGCTGCGCCAGATCGATGAGATCAGCCAGTCTGAGATGAGCAAAGTCACAGGCGGCATGGGAATGCCTCCCGGAGTGATGTAAGCAGGATGCAGATGAAGTATTACGCAAAGCCTTTGACCCGACTCATCGCAGAGATGTCGAAGCTGCCGGGGATCGGCTACAAGAGCGCCCAGCGGCTGGCTTTTCATATTCTGTCGTTGTCCGAAGCGGAAGTGGCGGCTTTGGCAGAATCGATCGTCCAGGCCAAGGCGAACATGAAATACTGCTCGGTCTGCGGCAACCTGACCGACGTGGATCCCTGTTCGGTCTGCTCGGATACGGCCAGAGATCCCGATGTGATCTGTGTGGTAGAGAGTCCCAGAGATGTGTCCGCCATGGAACGGGTCAAGGAATATCGAGGGCAGTATCACGTGCTGAATGGGGCCATTTCTCCCATGGATGGGATCGGCCCGGAAGAAATCAATCTCAAATCGCTCATTCTCCGATTGCAGCAGAGCGATGTAAGGGAAGTGATCCTGGCTACGAATCCCAACATCGAGGGGGAAGCGACGGCGATGTACATCGCCCGGCTTGTCAAACCGTCTGGCATCAAAGTGACCCGAATCGCCCACGGGATCCCCGTTGGCGGAGATCTGGAATATGCTGATGAAGTGACGCTGTCCATGGCGATGGAAGGGCGCAGAGAATTGTAGGCTTCGGCCGGAACACGGGAGGTAGTATGAGACGCATACTGATCAAAGGTGGTCGGATCATCGACAGCCGTCAGCAATTGGATAAAATAGCGAACCTGCTGATCCAGGACGGACAGATCGCAGCCATCACCGACGAGGAACCTGCCGCAGATCAGGTGATCGACGCGCGCGGTTTGATCGTCAGCCCGGGCTTTGTGGACCTGCATATGCACGAGGACCCCTTCGATGAGCAAAAGGGAAAAATGGGTCAGGACATCGCGCGATCCATGGCGCTCATGGGAGTCACCACCTGCATGGGTGGGAATTGCGGCGAGAACTTTTATCCACCGGACGGCTACATGGACCACATGGACCGTCACGGAAACTGCGTCAACATGGGTTTGTTTGCCGGTCATACCTACGTACGGGAGGCCTGCGGGGGTCTCGACAAATACGCACCGGTCACTGATGAGATCCTGGACCGGATGGAAGCGACGACATCAGAGCTTCTTGCCAAAGGCTGCATGGGCGTATCCTTCGGGGTCAAGTACGTGCCCGGCACCTCCTGGGAAGAAATCATCCGACTCTCCAGGTTATGCAATCCAGAGGACAGACTGGTGACTGCCCATGTGCGCAAAGATGTGAGCGGCGTGTTCGAAGCGGTGGAAGAAATGGCGAAGATCGCCCGGGAAGCAGGTGTGCGCGTCCAGGTTTCCCACGTTGGCAGTATGGGCGGATACGGACAGATGGAAAAGCTTCTGGAGGATCTGGATCGGTACCGCAGCCAGGGTGTGGACATGTATTTTGACTGTTACCCGTACGATGCGTTCAGCACCACCATCGGTGCGACCACCTATGATGAAGGCTTTCTAAAGGAGTATCAGGCCGACTACGACAGCGTTCAACTGGTGGACGGGCGTTATGCGGGAATGCGGTGCACCAAAGAGATCTTTGACTGGGCAAGAGCCAATGAGCCCTGGGCGAAGACCATCGGATACTTCATGAAACCGGAAGATATCGTCCTGGCTCTGAGACATCCTTATGTGATGCTGGCCAGCGACGGACTCAGAAGCGGCCCCAAAGGGCATCCCCGGGCAGCCGGCGCTTTCCCGCGCCTCATTTGCCAATACGTAAAAACCGGGAAAATATCACTGAACGAAGCGCTCCGGAAGATGACGGACTTGCCTGCAGAGCGGCTGAAACTATCGCGGAAAGGCAATTTGTGCGTGGGCGCGGATGCAGATATCACTCTATTTGACTACGATAAGCTACAGGATCGGGCAACCTACGAGGACCCGGCGTTGCCTCCTGCGGGCATCGCCTACGTATTGATCAACGGACAGATCGCCGTGGATCACGGAGATCTTGTGAATGAAACGCTGGGTCGGGCTGTGCGATTCGGACAGTAACCGCCAGACACCATCGGCCATCAGGGGAGAGCACATGATGAAACAACGCATACTGGAGCAAATTGCTTCCATGCCGGGGCACAATGGCATGTATTTTAAAAACCTGATCACGGGCGAGAAGATCGAATATCGATCTGATGAATCCTTTGGCCCGGCTTCTGTGATCAAATTGCCGATCTTGATGCATATCTGTCAACTGGCGCGTCAGTGTCAGGTCCGGATGGACGAGAAGATCCGATGCCGGCATGCCGATAAGTTGGGCGGCTGTGGTGCTTTGCGCGCTTTTAACGATGAACCGGAGGTCTCCATCTCTACGCTCTGCGAACTGATGATCACGATTTCCGATAATTCCGCAACCAACTTGTTGATTCACCGGTTCGGCATGGATGCACTGAACGAAAGCTTCCGGCAGATGGGCCTTTCCGTCACCCGGCTCAATCGCATTCTGTTTGACAACGAGGCTGCTTCCAGGGGTATCGAAAACGAGTTCAGCCCGGCGGAGATGGGCGATCTGCTGGAACAGATCTACCGCAGAAAATTTGTGGATGAGACCACTTCGATCTATATTGAGGATATGCTGATGAAGCAGCAGATCAACCACAAAATCCCCGGCATCATCGGCGATGCGGCCCCCATTGCACACAAGACCGGAGAAGACGAGGGCATTTCCAACGATGTGGCCCTTGTGTATGCGCCGGAACCCTTTGTTCTTTGCTATGCCGGCAACGGGACCAATGTGCCGGAGTTCGAGAACTTCATCCGCAAGACCGCATCCGAACTCTTCCTGTCCTGCGGAGGAAAGTTATGATGACTTCGCCGGGCCGAGTCGCCTTTACCGTGTTCGGCCTGGAGGTGATGTGGTACGGTATCATGATCGCTTCGGGTATGCTGGCTGCGGTGGGACTGGCTTATTTGCGGGCGCCCGGTGCTGGATTGGATCGGGACCGCATCGTAGACATCGCACTGTACTGTATCCCGGCCGGCGCGATCGGGGCAAGATTCTATTACGTTCTTTTTGAATGGAGCTACTATGTTCAGCACCCCGATCAGATCCTGAACTTCCGCTCCGGCGGGCTGGCGATCCACGGGGGATTGATTTTCGGCATCACTCTGGGCATATTCCTGTGCCGACGCTGGAAACTGGACATCCCAAAGTATATGGACATTGCAGCCCCTTCCGTTGCCCTGGGGCAAGCTATCGGGCGATGGGGCAATTTTTTTAACAGCGAAGCGCACGGCGGGCCCACAGATCTGCCCTGGGCTGTGATCGTGAACGGAAATGCCGTGCATCCCACTTTTTTGTACGAATCAGTGTGGTGTTTTCTGCTCTGCATCTTCCTGATCTGGTATGATAAGACCGGGCATAAAAAGTTTGACGGCCAGATCTTTCTGATGTATGCAGGGCTCTATTCGGCAGAGCGCTTCTTTGTGGAAGGCCTGCGTACGGACAGCCTGATGCTGGGGCCCTTCCGGCAGGCTCAGTTGTTCAGCGCAGCAGTGATCCTGTTCTGTCTGGTCATTTATGGATATAAGGAGAAAAAGAAGTGAAACTGGGAATCGTAGGCCTGCCCAACGTGGGCAAGAGCACCTTGTTTAATGCCATCACGAAGGCGGGCGCCGAGGCTGCAAATTATCCCTTTTGCACCATCGAACCCAACGTGGGCGTCGTGACGGTGCCCGATGAACGAATCAAGGTGCTCCACGAGATGTACCACGCCAAGCGTGCGATCTATACGACCATCGAGTTTTACGATATTGCCGGACTGGTGAAGGGTGCATCCAAAGGGGAGGGCCTGGGCAATAAATTCCTGGGCCACATCCGGGAAGTGGCCGCCATCATACATGTAGTCCGGTGTTTTGAAGATCCGGGCGTTGTTCACGTTGACGGCAAGATCGATCCGCTGTCAGACATTGAAGTGATCAACACAGAACTGATCCTGTCGGACATGGAAGTGCTGGACCGCAGCATCCAGCGGCTCCGGAAGAGCGCCAGGGCAGATAAAAATCTGTCCGGAGAACTGGAGCTTCTTTTACGTCTGCAAAAGATCCTGGAGGAAGGAAAATCTGCCCGGTCCATGGATTTTACGGGGGAAGAAGCAGAAATCGTGAAAGAGCTGAATCTGTTGTCCAATAAGCCGATCATCTACGCTGCGAATGTAGCCGAGGATCAGGTAGGATTGGGCGCAGACAATCCCTTCGTCCGCCAGGTGGAAGAATTTGCTGCGGCAGAAGGTTCGGAAGCCGTCGTGATCTCAGCCAAGGTGGAAGCGGAGATCGCAGAGCTGGACGAAGATGAAAAGCAGATGTTTCTGGAGGAGCTTGGCATTACGCAGTCCGGGCTGGAACAGTTGATCAAAGCATCCTATAAACTGCTGGACCTCATTTCATTTCTGACCGCCGGTGAGCCGGAGGTGCGTGCGTGGACCGTCCGGCGCGGCACCAAGGCGCCTCAGGCGGCGGGGAAGATCCACTCGGATTTTGAGAAGGGATTTATACGTGCAGAGACCATCGCATACGACAAGCTCATTGAAAGCGGGGGCAACATCGCTGCTGCAAAAGAAAAAGGGCTGGTCCGAAGCGAAGGAAAAGAATACGTTGTAAAGGACGGCGACGTGATGCACTTTTTATTCAACGTCTGACAGAGGATCGTAGGATCCGGAGAATGAATCATGAAAGAAAATTACGAAAAAATATTTCAGCGAAATCCGGCCAACGGAAAAATCATCATCGAAGTATCACTGAACAATTATCTTGAATTCTTCCACGAATGGGACAATGCAGCGTTTAAAAAGAGAGATATGCACCCCGAGTTGGCAGCGTTTCTGATCGAATGCTCGGAAGACATTCCACTCAAAGAAGAACTGGAGATCCAGTTTTACCTGGAGACGGGGGCGCCGGATCCTCAGCAGGAGGAAACGATCCGGACCAGCTACCGGAACTTTTATAATGCGCTGATCTGCTGGGAAAAAAAAGAGGTCAAGCGGATCATCACGGGCTCCGGCATCCTGCTGCTCATCGCTATGACTCTCCTTCTTCTGTATACCGTCCTGAGCGGAAGTGATACCGATACGATCGTGTCTTCTGTGTTAATGGAAAGTCTTCTCATCGGCGGATGGGTACTGACCTGGGAGGCCTTTCACGGCATCGCCATCGATATCATTCAACCGTTTAAGCGCCGAAAGGCGCTAAAGCGATTCTTTGATACGACCATCAGTTTTCGTTATTTCAGCCAATAGAAGACGCATGGGATCCTGCAATCAAAAAGCTGCGAAAAGAGATTCTTTCCGCAGCTTTTCCATTGCGTGTATTACAGTTCGTTCTGTACCATCTGTTCCAGGGTCTGGGCCTTGCGGATCAACTGCAGGGTGCCGTCTGCGGCGGCCAGGATCTCCGGGATCTGGATGTGGGAATTGTAGTTGAAGGGGGTCATGGAAGAACAGTAGCCGCCAACGCCGCCGATCACGATCAGATCTCCCAGTTCCGGCTCGGCCATCTTTCGTTCAATGATGTTGTGCTGGCTGTCCAGGCACTGGGAATCTCCGCTTTCGCAGCAGCGTCCCACGATGATGGCATTATAGTCGGTGTCCGGCAGGTCAAACTCAGTGGACAGCAGGCTTCCATCCTTGGAAATGACGTAGAAGGGATGCTGAGAGCCGTACATTGTCGGTCTGGCATTGATTTCCATTCCTCCATTTACAACGATAAAATTGAATCCATCT
>DPKU01000172.1 GCA_003542355.1 Clostridiales bacterium
ATGGAGGCTGCGAATATCTCGGCGGAGGAAGTGGATTACGTGCTGCCTCACCAGGCAAATTTGCGCATCCTGGATGCAGCATCAAAAAAGCTGCCGATCCCGGCTGAAAAGTTTCTGAACAACATCCGCGGTACCGGAAATACGTCTGCGGCCAGCATTGCCATCTTGCTGGATGAAGCTCGAAAATCCGGTACGATCAAGGCAGGACAGCTTTTGGTGATGAGCGCTTTCGGCGCAGGACTCACCACGGGAGCTTGCACTATAAAATGGTCGAAAGACTGAACAAATCAGATCATTAGGAGGAAAAAACCATGATAAAAGAAAAAGTAATCGAAGTTCTGGCACAGTACAAGGATTGTGCCCCCGAAGAGATCGATGTGACACAAAGCTTTGAAGAACTGAAGCTGGATTCACTGGACACGGTGGAAATCGTGATGAACCTGGAAGAGGCGTTTGAGATCGAATTGAAGATCACAGAAGAACTAAAGACGGTCCAGGATGTGATCGACGCCATTACCAAATTGGTGTAGGAGGTCCGAATGCTGCGTTCTGAAATTTCTGCCCTGCTGGGCATTCAATACCCCGTATTCCAGGGTGGCATGGCGTGGATCGCCAATGCAAAGCTCGCTGCTGCGGTTTCCGAAGCCGGAGGTCTGGGTATTATTTCTGCGATGAATACCGACAGTGAATGGCTGCGAACAGAGATCAGAAAAACCAGATCGCTCACGGATAAACCCTTTGGCGTCAACATCATGCTCATGAGTCCTTCCGCTGCGGAAATGGCACAGGTCCTGATCGAAGAAAGCGTTCCCGTGGTGACGACGGGGGCGGGCAATCCGGCCAAGTATATGGAAAATTGGCGGACTGCAGGCATTAAAGTGATACCGGTGGTGGCGTCTGTAGCCTTTGCAAGGTTGATGGAACGCATCGGCGCATCGGCTGTGATCGCCGAGGGCGGAGAATCCGGCGGCCATGTGGGCGACCTGTCCACGATGGTCCTTGTGCCTCAGGTCTGCGACGCGCTTCGGATCCCTGTGGTGGCCGCCGGCGGTATCGCCGACGGAAGAGCCCTGGCCGCCTGTCTGATGCTGGGCGCTTCCGGCGTGCAGCTGGGCACCCGTTTCCTGATGGCCCGGGAGTGCGACATCCATGAAAACTACAGAAACAAGTTGATCAGAGCTTCCGATACGGCAACCATCGTTACGGGTCGGCGGTCGGGCCATCCGATCCGGGCGCTGAAAAGCCCCATGACCCGGCAGTACGCCGAATCGGAGTATGACAGCAGCGTCGACGATGCGGCGCTCACGGCACTGCGGGCCGGCGGCCTTCGGAAAGCGGTGACGGAAGGCTCGGAATCGGAAGGTTATTTTATGGCCGGACAGGTGGCCGGCATGCTTAAAAATGAGGAGTCGGCCGCGGAGATCGTCCATTCGATCGTCCGGGAAGCGGAGATCCTGCTGAAAGGGAGTACCCGATGGCTGGAATAGGATTTTTATTCAGTGGACAAGGCGCACAATATACCGGCATGGGAAAAGCGCTGTACGAATACAGCCCGGCGGCCAGAGATGTCCTGGACCCCCTGAATGAACAGCGCAGTGATCTGCTGGACCTCTGTTTCAACGGAAGCGCCGAGGACCTGTCGAAAACAGAAACCACACAGCCGGCGGTCTATGCGGTGGACCTGGCCGCGGCCGCAGCAGCCAAAGAAGCCGGGATGGATCCCTCAGCCGCTGCGGGCTTTTCCCTGGGTGAACTGGCAGCCCTTGCCTTTGCAGGATATTATACGCCGGAAGAAGGGTTCGACCTAGTCCAAAAAAGAGCTTTTTTTATGGCTGATGCCGCCGCAAAAAATCCCGGCGCGATGCTGGCGGTGCTGCGGATGGAAAATGAAGCCGTGGAAGCCCTCTGTCTGGGAAGAACGCTGTACCCCGTCAACTACAATTGCCCGGGCCAACTGGTGGTGGCCGGTTCGCCGGAAGACATCCAATACCTCCAGGAGAAGATCAAAGAAGCAAAAGGGCGAAGCGTTCCGCTTCCCGTCAGCGGCGGATTTCATTCTCCGTTTATGGACGAAGCGGCCGCAAAGATGGAAACCGAGCTGAAGCAGGTGGTATTTCGAGATCCGTTGATACCGGTCTACGCCAATGACACGGGAAAGGTCTATGGGAAGAATGCGGCGGAGCATTTAACGAATCAGATCAATCATCCTGTCCGCTGGGAAGACAGTATCCGCAACATGATCCAGCAAGGGATCGACTGCTTCGTGGAAGCGGGCCCCGGTAAAGCGTTGAGCGGTTTTGTGTCCAGAATCGCACCGGAAGTCCGAGTGATCTCTGTGGATTCTGCAGAAGGTCTGGAAAAATGGAAAGAGGAGCAAGGATATGTTCAAAGGTAAGACAGCCCTGATCACGGGAGGATCCAGAGGGATCGGCCGGGCCATCGCTCTGGCGCTGGCTGCGGAAGGTGCGGATATCGCTGTGATCTATAACGGCGGAGAAACAGCGGCCCGGGCAGTCTGTGAGGAAGCTGCTCAATGGGGCGGAAAGGCTGTGGCCTATGCCTGCAACGTAGCAGATCCGGATCAGGTGCCTACCGTAGTGGCAGCCATACTGTCCGAATTTGGAGGAGTAGACATCCTGGTCAACAATGCCGGGATCACCCGGGACGGACTGCTGGCTTCCATGTCCGAAGAAGATTTCGTTCGCGTGATGGAAGTCAACCTGGGCGGCGCTTTTCATTTCACAAAAAGCCTGTATGGCCACTTCTTGAAAAAGCGGTCCGGAAGGATCATCAACATCTCTTCCGTGTCGGGGCTGATGGGCAATCCGGGGCAAGCCAATTATGCTGCGTCCAAGGCGGGACTGATCGGATTTACCAAGTCCGTGGCAAAGGAACTGGCGGGCAGGGGCATCACCTGCAATGCGGTGGCGCCCGGGTTTATCCAGACAGAAATGACCGAAAAGCTGCCCCAGGAAAAACAGGAAGCGATTCGGCAGCAGATTCCGCTGAGGCGCTTTGGAACGCCGGAAGATGTAGCTCGGGTGGTGGTATTTCTTGCCGGCGAGACCGGGGGATATATCACTGGAGAAGTCATCCGCGTGGATGGCGGTCTGTACATATAGGAGGACGCATGCGCAAGTGGGAAGACAATAGTTGGTCTATGGGAGATCTGAAGATCCAGCTGCCTGTTGTACAAGGCGGTATGGGTGTGGGCATTTCACTCCACGGATTGGCTTCAGCCGTAGCGGCACAGGGCGGAGTCGGCGTGATCTCTGCAACGGGACTCGACTTTATGAAGCAGGGCCGAACCATCGCCGCAGAGATCCGCGTGGCAAAAGAAAAGACACGAGGCGTTATCGGGGTGAATATCATGGTCGCGCTGCGGGATTTCGAAAAACTGGTTCGAGAATCCATTGCCGCAGGAGCGGATATCATCTTTGCCGGAGCAGGACTGCCCTTGGAATTGCCCGGACTTCTGCCGGAAAATTGCCGGACGAAGCTGGCGCCTATCGTCTCTTCGGGCAAGGCCGCCAAGCTCATCGCAAAGCGCTGGCAGAGCCGGTACGGCTACACGCCGGATGCGGTGGTCGTAGAAGGGCCTCTGGCCGGAGGACATCTTGGATTCAAAACCGAAGAACTGACGGATCCGGATTGCACACTGGAGTCGATTTTTAAGGATGTGCAGCAGGAGCTGGAGCCTTATGGCCCGATCCCTCTGATCGCCGGTGGCGGCATCTACTACGGCGGCGATATCGCGAAGATCCTGGAACTGGGTGCCAGTGCAGCCCAGCTCGGCAGTCGCTTCGTCGCCACCACAGAATGCGATGCCTCGCTGGAATTCAAGGAAGCCTATCTCCGGGCAAAAAAAGAGGATGTGCGACTGATCGAAAGTCCCGTCGGACTTCCGGGAAGGGCTTTTCGGAGCGACTTTCTTCAGGCTGTGGCCCGGGGCGAAAAACGGCCGGCATTCTGTGAATTCAACTGTCTTGTGCCGTGCAAAAAGACCCAGGCCCCCTATTGCATCGCCCATGCGCTGGTCAACGCCTATCGGGGCAACATGGAGGAAGCCTTCGTTTTTACCGGGGCAAAAGGCTATCTGGCAGAGGAGATCCTGCCGATATCTGAAGTATTTGATCTGTTGAAAGCCGAGTACGAATCGGGGAGAGAATCATGAAAAGAGTGGTAATAACAGGAATGGGCGCGATCAGCCCCATTGGCAATAACGTGGAGTCCATGTGGGCTTCCATGCTGGAAGGCCGGCACGGAATCGGAGAGATCACCCATTTTGATGCGACTCCGTTCAAGGTGAAGCTGGCCGCAGAAGTGAAGAATTTCGATCCCCAGGCTGTACTTGGGGGCAATGAGTTCAAGCGCTATGACCGGTTCATTCAGTTTGCCTTGGCCGCCGCCGACGAAGCGGTCGCCGACAGCGGGATCCTGGGAACGGTGAGCGAAGAACGGCTGGGCGTCTATATAGGTTCAGGCGTAGGCGGGAGCGGAACCACATATCAGGAGACCGATAAACTGCTTCAGAAAGGCCCCCGCTGGATCTCGCCCTTCCTGGTACCCATGATGATCGGCAATATGGCCTCGGGCCTGGCAGCCATCAGATATCAGGCAAAGGGTGTCAATCTTCCGGTGGTGACCGCCTGTGCCACGGCAAGCCATTCCATCGGCGAAGCCTATCGGGCCATCCGTCACGGCTATGCCGATGCGGTGATCGCCGGCGGCAGCGAAGCGGCCATCAATCCCATCAGCGTGGCGGGATTTACAAGCTGCATGGCGCTGACCCAGACCACAGATCCCGACCGGGCTTCCATTCCCTTCGATCTGGAGCGATCCGGCTTTGTCATGGGAGAAGGCGCCGGCGTCCTGATTTTGGAGGAGTATGAACGTGCCAGGGAAAGAGGCGCCCGGATCTATGCAGAGATCGTCGGATACGGAAACACCTGCGACGCTTATCACATGACGGCACCGGATCCGGATGCCGCAGGAGGCTCCCGGGCGATCGTTCAGGCTCTTTCGGAAAGCGTCGGAGACGGTTTCCGAAAAATGTATATCAATGCCCACGGGACCAGCACGCCGCTCAACGACAAGTGTGAGACGCTGGCCATCAAGTCGGCATTGGGCCAGCGAGCGTATCAGGACGTTGTCATCAGTTCCACAAAATCCATGACGGGCCATATGCTGGGCGCCGCAGGTGCCGTGGAGGCCATTGCTGCGGTATCGGTCTTGATCGAAGGCCAGGCGCCTCCGACCATCGGGTATCAAGTGGCGGATCCGGACTGTGATCTGGACTACGTGCCCAATATGGCCAGAAAAGTCGATGTGGATGTAAGCATATCTTTGTCCCTCGGGTTCGGGGGGCATAATGCCTGCCTGGCATTTGTCAGGGTCTAAGCGGGAGGATGCCATGGAATTAGAGAAAGTCAAGAGTCTTGCAGATATTCTGCTGAATAAAGGTTTGACAGCCATTGAAATTGAAGAGAGCGGCCTGAGGATTCGGCTGGAAAAGAATGCGCAGGGTACCGTTTCAGCGCAGAAAGAGAGCAATGCGGTCAATGCCGCACCAGCCTGGGTGCCGGATGCGGATCCGGGCGAGAGCGCAGAAGGAATCGCGTTGACGGAAGTTCCATCTCCTCTGGTCGGCGTGGTTTATTTGGCGCCGTCTCCGGAAAGCGAGCCTTATGTATCATTGGGGCAGCGCGTGGAAAAAGGACAGGTCCTGTGCATCATCGACGCCATGAAGATGCTCAACGAGGTGGCTTCTCCTGTGGATGGCGTCATCGGAGAGATTTGTGTGGAAAATGGAGCCGTAGTGGATTATGGAGCGTGTCTGTTCCGCCTGAGAGAGGAGTAAGCGATGGATCGAAAGGATCTTGAAAAAATTCTGCCTCACCGCCCGCCCATGCTTCTTCTGGATCACGCCGAACTCAAGGATGGAGAAGCGGTAGCTTCTTATGTAGTCCAGGGCGATGAGTACTTTCTGCAAGGACATTTCCCGGGTCATCCGGTGGTGCCGGGAGTGATCCTCTGCGAAATGATGGCCCAGGCTTGTTGCGTACTTCTTAAGAATGAGATGTCCGTCAACGCCACGCCCTATTATACCGGCATCCAGCAAGTGAAATTCAGGGAAAAAGTGCAGCCAGGGGACGCGTTGGAGATCCGGTGCAGCCTGTCCAACCGGAAACCGCCGTTCTATTTTGCCAAGGGCTCTGTTTTTGTTTCAGGCAAGATTGCGGCGGAAGGCACGTTTTCTTTTGCCGTTCTGGAGGAATGACATGTTTCAAAAAATACTGATCGCAAACAGAGGAGAAATCGCAGTGCGCATCATCCGCGCATGCAAGGATATGGGGATCTCTACCGTGGCCGTCTACAGTGAAGCCGACAGCGAGGCTCTTCACGTAGGCCTTGCCGACGAGAGTATCTGTATCGGCAAAGCGCCGGCTGCGGACAGCTATCTGAATATGCAAGCCATTCTTTCCGCTGCCGCCGTCACCCATGCCCAGGCCATCCATCCGGGATACGGGTTTCTGGCGGAGAGCGCAAAATTCGCTTCGTTGTGCGAGCAGTGCAGTATCAGCTTTATCGGACCGCAAAGCGGGCACATTTCTGCCATGGGAGACAAGGACAATGCGCGGAAGACCATGAAAAAAATGGGTCTGCCAGTGGTGCCCGGATCGGAATCCGTGGAGGACCTTCAGGAGGCCTTTGACTGGGCAGGAAAGGTCGGTTATCCGCTGCTGATCAAGGCGCGGGCCGGCGGCGGCGGCCGGGGCATCCGGCTCGTCGCAGAAGAGAGCGGGTTTGAGAGCGCATTTCTGGACGCATCCAGAGAAGCGTCTACCAGCTTCGGCGACGAAGGTCTGTACATTGAAAAATATATGGAACAGGTCCGGCATATCGAGGTTCAGATCCTGGCCGACGCCTACGGAAAAGTAGTTTGCCTGGGTGAGCGGGATTGTTCCATGCAGCGCAGAAAGCAAAAGGTGCTGGAGGAAAGTCCTGCGGTAGGGCTTCCCGAGGAGACGCGCAAGAGCATGCAGCGGGATGCGGTCCGGGCGGCAAAAAAGATCGGATATATCAATGCGGGGACGCTGGAATTCCTGGTGGATGCCGACGGAAAGCACTACTTTATGGAGATGAACACTCGACTGCAGGTGGAACACCCTGTTACGGAAATGGTCACAGGCATCGACCTGGTCAAGTGGCAGATCCGGATTGCCGCCGGCGTACCGCTTTCCTTCGATCAGCGGAGCGTCCTTCCTTCTGGCCATTCCATCGAATGTCGCATCAATGCGGAAAATCCTGCGTTGGATTTCAGGCCTTCTGCCGGTACCGTGGATTTCCTTCACATACCCGGAGGCCCCCGGGTGCGCTTCGATACGGCGCTCTATCCCGGCTGTACGGTACCTCCATTTTACGACTCCCTTCTTGGTAAACTGATCGTCCACGCCAACACCAGGGAAGAAGCGGTGCGAAAAATGCAGGCAGCATTGGCTGAGCTGGTGATCAGCGGCGTGGATACCAACATCGAGCTTCATATCGATATCCTTGCGGGGGAAGCGTTTCGAAACGGCGTCTATACGACCGGATATCTTGAATCGAGGAATCAACAATGATCAAAGGATTGTTCAAAAAACCGAAAAATGACCTGGAGCCTTCCGTTTCGGGCCGGATCGACAAGCCTGCGGAGGTGAACATCCCTCACGAGCTCTGCACGGTCTGTCCCAGCTGCAAAAAGTCGGTGTTTTCCAGCGATTTGCAGGAAAACGACTACGTTTGCCCCAATTGCGGCAAACATCTGCGCCTCAATGCCCGGCAGCGGATCCACATGATCGCCGATCAGGACAGCTTCCAGGAGCTTTGGGCGGACATGGCCGGCAGTGACCCGCTGGGCTTCCCCGAGTATGAGGAAAAGCTCCGGGCTGCGGAACTGGCGTCCAGAGAGATGGAGAGTGTCGTGACGGGCACGGCCCGCATCGGCAAGAAGCCGACTGCGCTCTTCGTTATGGAACCGGCATTCATGATGGGCTCCATGGGCACCGTCACGGGCGAAAAAATCGCCAGACTCTTCGAATACGCCGCAGAGAAGGAACTGCCTGTCGTGGGCTTTACCGCCTCCGGTGGCGCCCGCATGCAGGAAGGGATGCTTTCCCTGATGCAGATGGCCAAGACCAGCGGCGCAGTGAAGCGGTTTTCCGACAGAGGTGGATTCTACCTGGCAGTCCTCACCGATCCTACGACAGGCGGCGTCACGGCCAGCTTTGCCATGGAAGCGGATGTGATCGCTGCCGAACCGGATGCACTGATCTGCTTTGCCGGTCCCAGGGTCATCGAGCAGACGATCCGTCAGAAGCTTCCGCCGGGCCTGGGCAGGGCCGAGTCCCTGCTGAAGAACGGCTTTATCGACAAGATCGTTCCGCGCAACGAACAGAAGAAGTTCATCGCCAGGATGCTGCGGGCGCATCGCAAAGACCGGAAGGAGGGGTAAGGTTATGAACGCAAAAGATCGGGTGGCGGCAGCCAGAGCCCAGGATCGCCCTACAGCGGGCAAATATATCAAGGGGATCTTTGACGAATTCACAGAGCTCCACGGAGACCGATGCTTCGGTGACGACCCTGCCATGGTAGGCGGGATCGCGCGTCTTGGGCAGTCCTATGTGACGGTCATCGCCCATGAAAAAGGCACCACGACCCGGGAGCGTGTGAACCGAAATTTCGGCAGCGCTCATCCGGAAGGGTATCGCAAGGCACTGCGCCTGATGAAGCAAGCTGAAAAGTTCGGACGCCCAGTCGTCACGTTCGTGGATACCTCCGGTGCGTTCTGCGGCATCGGTGCCGAAGAACGGGGACAGGGCCAGGCCATCGCATCGAATTTGATGGAAATGATGGCACTCAAGGTACCTGTGCTTGCCATATTCATCGGAGAAGGCGGCAGCGGAGGCGCGCTGGGGATCGCCGTTGCGGATCAGGTCTGGATGTTGGAGAATGCGTTCTACAGTGTCATTTCACCGGAAGGATGCGCAAGTATCCTGTGGAAGGATCCGGCGCTTGCGCCGGAAGCGGCAGAGTGTCTGAAGCTCACTGCCGAAGATCTGATGGAGCTTTCCGTAGCAGAACGGATCATACCCGAAAATGAGGGCGATTTCCAAAAAACCTTCGCTTTCCTGAAGAAAGAAATCGGCGCATTTATCGCCGAAAAACAGCAAATGCCGGTGGACGAACTGCTTCGGGAGCGGTATCATAAGTTCCGCAAGATACAATAAAAGAGCGGAGTAGACAGCGTGCAATATGACAACATGATTCCGGCGGTCTTTCTGGCCCGCCCGAATCGTTTTATCGCCAATATCGAAATCGATGGTCTTCGTCAGGTGTCGCATGTAAAAAATACAGGACGATGCAGGGAGATCCTGACACCCGGCGCCCGGATATGGGTACGGGAGAACAGCGATCCCCACCGGAAGACCCGGTTTGATGTGATCACCGCGCAAAAGAATGAGCGCATGATCAACATAGACGCCTCGGCGCCCAATGCGGCCGTAAAGGAATGGCTGCCCGAAAGCGGGTTGTTCCGACAGATCTCGCTGATCCGTCCGGAGACCACGTTCGGACGTTCCCGGTTCGACTTCTATATCGAGGCCGACGGGAGGAAAATATTCATGGAGGTCAAAGGTGCAACGCTGGAAGATCGGGGCGTGGTACGGTTTCCGGATGCGCCTACCGAAAGAGGATTGAAACACATTAAAGAACTGGAAGCTTCTCTGGCCAGCGGGTTCGACGCCTGTGTCCTGTTTGTGATCCAAATGAAGAATGTGGAATATTTTGAACCCAACAGCACGACCCACGAAGCCTTTGCCAATGCGTTGTATCAGGCTCACCGGGCCGGTGTCCGGATCCTTGCCCGGGATTGCCGGATAACGCCTGACAGCATGGAAATTGCCGACCCGGTACCGGTGCGGCTGCCGGCTCCTTCGGAGCCATTCTAAAAGCCGCCGGAATTCCGGCGGCTTTTGTACGGGCGGTATTATTTCCCCAGATAATAGAGCGTGAATCCCGCCCGGGCAGCCGCCTTGGCGTCCACACAGTTTCGGGTATCCAACAGATTCGGGCTTCGCATCACACCTGCCAGCTCCTGATAATCCAAAGACTGGAATGCCTGATGGTTTACGCCCAGAACCAGCAGATCACGATTTCTGGCCGTTTCGATCACATCCCGGGCCGAACCGGGCCGATCTTTGGCGTGGGGATCGAAGTAGGTCACATCCAGCTCGCGTTGCCGCAACAAATCGATCAATGTCAGTACAGGACTCTCCCGAACATCGTCCACATCCGGCTTGTAGGTAATGCCCAGAATGCCGATGGCCGGATCTTTTACATCCTTCAGGATCGCAGAGATCTTATCTGCCACATAGGAAGGCATTCCATCGTTGGTCTCCCTTGAAAGGCGAATGATGCGGGCTTCCAGCGGGCTTTTTTCGATGATGAACCAGGGATCCACTGCGATGCAGTGCCCGCCTACGCCGGGGCCGGGCTGGTGGATGTTCACCCGGGGATGCTTGTTGCACAGTCGGATCAGATTCCACACATCGATGCCCTGATTTTCGCAGATCTTTGCCAGTTCGTTTGCAAAAGCGATGTTTACGTCCCGGTAGGTGTTCTCCGAAAGTTTGCACAGCTCTGCGGTGCGGGCGTCGGTCTCGTAGATTTCTCCCTTGACGAAAGTGCGGTACAGATCGGCGATCTTTTTCGCAGAGACTTCGTTGATGCCGCCGGCGATCCGGTCATTGCAGACTAGTTCCCGCAAAATACTTCCGGGGATGACCCGCTCGGGGGAATGACCCAGAAAAAAATCGATGCCGGCCTGCAGACCGCTTTCTTCCAGAATCGGTTTCATCAGTTCATCCACGGTCCCCACGGGTGAAGTGGACTCCAGAATAACGATGTTCCCGGATCTAAGATGAGGAACGACAGATCGGGTCGCAGATTCTACGTAGGACATATTCGCCTGTTTGTTTTTGCCCAAAGGCGTTGGCACAGCAATGATGAATGCAGAAGCCTCTTCGGGCTGCCCGGCTGCCCGGAGCTTTCCGTCCGTCACCACGCTTTGGATCAGCTCTGCAAGGCCGTCTTCTTCGATGACGATCCGTCCTTCGTTCAGCGCATCCGTAATGACTTTATTTCGATCGACGCCCAGGACATCCATCCCGGCACGGGCAAACATCGCCGCTGTGGGAAGTCCGATATAGCCCAGACCGATAACGCATATTTTCATTCTCTTCCTCCTGATTCAATACCCGTACATGATAGCATAAGCACTCGCGGGATTCTATCATTTTGTATAAATTCGTATTTATCGGAAGGCTGGTTTATGGTAGAATGACTGCATTGACGGAGAAAGATATGAAAGAGAAGAATAGGAAAATCGATATATTGGGCATCCCCGTGGACGACTTGACCCTGGGAGATGCCTTGTCTGTTTTCGAGAATCTTCTGCGCGGCGACCGATTGGCACTGATCGCCACCCCAAATTCGGAGATCCTCATGCGGGCTTCCGGCGATCTTGTCCTGCAGGATATCCTGCAACGGGCGGAGCTTGTGATCCCGGATGGCATAGGGCTGTTGTATGCGTCAAAGATCCTGGGGCGCCCCCTGCGGGAGCGGGTGACCGGGATCGACTTTGCCTGGAATGCGCTGAAGCTGTCGGCGCAGCTGGGCTGCCGTGTGTACTTTCTGGGCGGAAAGCCCGGAATCGCAGAAAAAGCTGCGGAAAGCATGAAACTTCAGATTCCCGGTCTGCAGATCGCAGGCACCCGGCACGGATATTTTACAGAGGAAGAGATCCCTTCGATCGTCGAAAAGATCAACGGATCCGATGCGGATTTCATCTGTGTGGCGTTGGGTTCGCCAAAGCAGGAGCAGTTCATCGATGCGAACCGGGACCTGTTGCATGCGAAAGTAGGCATCGGGATCGGCGGCAGCCTGGATATCTGGTCCGGGACGTTGAAGCGGGCGCCGGCGTTTTACCGGAACAACGGCCTGGAATGGCTGTATCGGCTGAAGCAGGAGCCTTCCAGGATTCGGAGGATCAGCGTGCTTCCTTTATTTTTAATAAAGGTGGCAGCACAAAAGAGGAAATAGGCAAGCCAGAGTCTGTGAGCGGCTTGCTGTTCATAGAAGTGAAGGAGGAGAAATGGACAAGAAAGCATTACAGGAGAAAGCCGCCCTCATCCGGCAGCATATCATCCGGGAGGTTTATCACGGCGGGTCAGGACATCCGGGAGGATCCCTGTCGGCTACGGATATAATGACTGTTCTGTATTTTAATGAAATGAACATCGACGGACATAACCCATTGGATCCGAACCGCGACAAGTTCGTTCTTTCCAAAGGGCATGCGTCGCCTGCGCTGTACGCTTGTCTGGCGGAAGCAGGGTTCTTTCCCAAGGAGGATCTGGTGACGTTCCGGAAGCTGGACAGTTGCCTCCAGGGGCATCCGTCCATGCTGAAGTTGTGCGGGGTGGAAATGTCAACAGGATCTCTTGGACAAGGGTTTTCTGCCGCAGTGGGCATGGCTCTGGCCAATCGGCTGGACGGAAAAACCAGCAGAGTCTACGCGATGTTGGGGGACGGGGAACTCCAGGAAGGCATCGTCTGGGAGGCTTCCATGGCGGCGTCACACTACGGTTTGGATAACCTGTGCGTCATCGTGGACCACAACGGGCTGCAGATCGACGGGTGGAACTGCGACGTGATGCGGGTGATGCCCATCGCCGATAAATTCCGCGCCTTTGGATGGAACGTACTGGAACTGGACGGCCATGATATCGACGCCATTCTGTCATGTCTTGCAGAGGCAAGACAGCATAAAGGGACTCCAACCGTGCTTGTGGCCGAAACGCACAAAGGAAAAGGGGTGTCCTTTATGGAAGACCAGGCTGGCTGGCATGGCAAGGCGCCGAACCGGGAACAGGCAGAGCAGGCGATGGCAGAATTGGGAGGTGTACTGTAATGGCAGATAAAATAGCGACCAGACAGAGCTACGGAAGGGCGTTGGTGGAGCTTGGCGCATTGCGTCAGGATATCGTCGTTCTGGATGCAGATCTTTCCGGCTCCACGATGACAAAGGAATTCGCGAAAGTCTATCCGGAACGTTTCTTCAACGCGGGTATTGCAGAGGCGAACATGTACGGCATGGCGGCCGGGCTTGCGATATCGGGCAAGACGGTCTTTGCAAGTACTTTTGCCATCTTTGCCGCCGGCCGGGCGTTTGAGATCATCCGGAACTCCATCGGATATACCGGTGCAAATGTGAAGATTTGCGCCACTCATGCGGGGCTGACCGTCGGAGAGGACGGCGCCAGCCATCAGGCCATCGAAGACCTGGCCCTGATGCGTACGATTCCAGGAATGACCGTACTGAATCCGGCGGACGACGTGTCGGCCCGGAAGCTGCTCAAGGCTGCGGCGGACATGCAAGGGCCTGTGTACGTGAGATTGGGACGGGCTGCCGTTCCCGTCATCTACGAGGAAGAGACCGATGTGCAGATCGGAAAGGCGCTTACGTTGCGGCAGGGAAAAGACTATACGATCATCGCAACGGGTATTCTGGTGAGCCAGGCGGCGGATGCTGCGGAGCAATTGGCCGGAGAGGGGATCGATGTGCGTGTCATCGACATGCATACCCTAAAGCCCATGGACGAAGAGGCTGTGATCAAGGCGGCCCAAGAAACCAAAGGGATCGTGACGGTGGAAGAACACAGCGTGATCGGCGGCCTGGGCGCCGCAGTGGCTCAGATCTGCTGTGCGAAGGCGCCTGCGAAGGTGTCCTTCGTAGGGATCCAGGACACCTTCGGCGAGTCCGGAAAGCCCGACGAACTGCTGGAAAAATACGGACTCACGGCCGCCCACATCGCCGATGCGGTGCGCGCCATGAAATAAACGGCCTCCGATCGGGACGAGTATATAGTCAAAGCCTGCATTTGAATGCAGGCTTTTTCTTTGCTGAGAGCACGTCCATCTTGACAATAATGTAAAATAATGTATAATACAAGCGGCTCGGAAAACGGGTGCTCCAGACGGGAGATTCCATGGAACATCACAAGCTTTTTCGCATACCCGATGGCGGGCGGAACCGAATAATGGATCCTTTCGTCAAAGAGAACAGAAAGATCGCCATAACAGGGCCAGGGAGAGGCAGCGGCGTCAGCCTCACAGCCGGGCTTCTGGCTGCCTGGATCCGGCATCATGCTCCGTCGGAAGCCGTTGCGCTTGCGGAGCTTGGAACGGCATACTTCTATGAGGCTTACGGCGTGGAAAAAAGATTTATCCACAGGGATTTTCACTCGTTTTACCAGTTGATGGCCCAGAAGCGAAATATCAAAAATGTATCCAATACAGAAGAAGGCATTAATTGGGTACTTCACTGCCCTCAAGATTCTTTTGAACAGCAGATTGAATGGGTGCCTTGTGTTTCTGACATGCTGCGGTTGATCCACAACATCTCCGGTACGCTGTGCTTGTTCGATTGTTCGGGCGTGCCATCCACTGTTTTGTGGGAAGTATTGCCGGAAATGGACGCCGTGATCTGCGTGTTGGATCCTCTCCCCTCCAGCCTGATCCCCGCCACCGCAGACATCGAGCGAATGCGTCTGGCCGTGCCCGATACGGTCTGGATGGTCAATAAGATGAATCGGGGCGTTCACAAAGGAGAGCTGAAACGATTTCTGGGCAATGTCGAATGGGTGGAAATGCCCTGCCTGCCGCTGGAGGATCTGTACCGCGCCCAGTACAACTGTGTGCTGCCCTACAGCGTCCTTCCCGTAAGACAAAAGACCGAAGAATCGCTGAAAGCGCTGTGGACGCAACTGGGAAGCTTAACATAGAAGTCAGCGGCCCAGGAACTTCAATAAATGCTGTTCCAAAAAAACGGGATATATAGTATACTGAATGCGTCAAATAATCGAAAAAGCACAAGAGAGGGTCATTTGTGATTAGATTTGAGGGCGTCACCAAGATGTACGGCGATAATGTCGGGCTCATGGACGCAACGATCAAGATAGAAAAAGGGGATTTTGTATTTTTGGTAGGCCCTTCCGGGGCGGGAAAGTCCACACTCATCAAGTTGATTCTGAAGGAAATCGAGCCGGACGAAGGTGAGATTTACGTCAACGGAAGAGAGATCACGCATTTGTCCAACAGGGAGATCCCCCCGCTTCGGCGGAGCATCGGTATGGTGTTTCAGGATTTTCGTCTGCTGCCAAACAAGACCGTCTACGAAAATGTGGCTTTTGCCATGGAAGTCGTCCACTCGACGAAACGGGCCATACGCCGTCAGATCCCCCAGGTGCTGTCCATCATGGGCATCAGCGACAAAGCCGATAAGTTTCCGGCGGAGCTTTCCGCCGGAGAACAGCAGCGCGTTGCCATTGCCAGGGCGCTGATCAACAATCCCATGATGCTGATCGCCGACGAACCTACGGGTAACCTGGACCCGGATACTGCCTGGGAGATCATGAAGCTCATCAATCAGATCAACCGCAGGGGTACTACGGTCCTGATGGTTACCCACGCCAAGGATATCGTGGACCGGATGGGAAAACGAGTCGTGGCCATCGACAAGGGGCGTATCGTTCGGGATGCCTGGGGAGGAGAGTACGGCTACGATGATTAGAGGCTTGAAATACGCTCTCACACAGGCATTTGTCCAGGTGTTCCGCAATAAAGGGATGAGTCTGGCTTCCATATTTTCCATTACGGCCATGCTGCTGATCCTAGGACTGTTCTTTTTCGTGACGGTCAACATCAATATCGCCACAGAAAACGCCAAACAGCAGTTCAACACCATCGAAGTATACCTGTTGGAAGAGACAAGCAGAGAAGATGCCGATATCATCACTCAGAGCCTTCTGTCCATGGATGAGATCTCAGGCGTCACATACATCAGTAAAGAAGATGCGATGGAGCGTTTCAAAGAACGCTGGGGCGACAAGTCCTATCTTCTGGATGGACTGGCCGAAAATCCTCTTCCGAATTCCCTTCGGGTGGAACTGGTTTCCCTGGAGGATGGGCAGCTGATCTACGAAGCCTGCCGGAATCTGATCGGCGTGGAGGATGTACGCTATTATCAGGAAGAGGTGAAAAAGATCCTCACCATCACTGATTTCATACAGCAGGGTGCGCTGATCATCATTCTGTTCCTGATCATCGTATCTGTTGTTGTGGTTTCCAATACCGTCAAGCTTACGGTGATGGCCCGACAGCGGGAGATCATGATCATGAAGTACGTCGGCGCCACCAACTGGTTCATTCGCGGACCGCTGCTGGCCGAAGGAATGATGATCGGGTGTATTTCAGCGGGTATTTCCCTGGGGTTGATCTGGGTGATCTACGCCCGGATGGTGGAACTCTTTTCCAGTCAGGCGCTGCTGTTGTTTTCGACTTCCTTCGTGGATGTCGGGTTCATGATGCGTAACCTGGTTTGGATATTTATCGCCTTAGGCATGAGCATCGGAGCTTTCGGAAGCATCCTTTCCATGCGGCGGTTCATGAACGCATAAATAAACGCAGGAATATCTTATTTTCAACAGGGGGAAGAAGAGATGATGTTCAAGAGAAAAAATGCCAATAGAAGGACCCGCATCTGCAGTTGGGCCTTATTGGTGGTCCTTTTAAGCGGAGCCTGTTTCGCTCCGCTGGGGTATGCCTCCAACACAGAACAGAGCCAGTTGGATCAAATCCAGGATCAGCTCGACGATATGGAGCAGGTTCTGACCGAAGGGAAAAAGCAGGCCAGTGCCCTGCAATCAGAGATTCGGGCTTTGGAAAAGAAGATCTATTCCGCCGAAGTTGAACTGAACGGGCTGCAGAAGAACATCAACGCCACCAAATCCATGATTTCGAAAACGATGGCTGAACTGGCGATTCTGGAAGAGGATATCGCAGTCCAGAACGAAAGTCTCAACGCCAGGCTCCGCACCATGTATAAGAATGGAGAAGTAGGGATCCTGACTGTTCTGATGGGATCTTCGGATATGTCGGATTTCATGACAAATCTGGATATGGTCCAACGAATCTACGACAGCGATGCCAATTTGCTGGAGCAGCTTCAGGGACAGTATGATCAGGTGATCGGACAGAAGTTAGAGCTCCAGTCGTTGCGGGATACCTTGCTTGCTCAACAGGCGGAAGAGAGCGCCCAGCAGGAAGCCCTGCAGGCCAGCAAAGGCCAGGTGCAGACAAAAAAATCCGTCATCGATAAGGACAATGCAGCACTGGAAAAGCAAATCGACGCACTGAATGCGGAAGCCAATGCATTGACCGCTAAGATTCTTGGACTCCAAGGAACGGGGAGTTATATCGGCGGCACAATGTGCTGGCCGTCCCAGGCCAGTACCCGGATCTCTTCGCCCTTCGGGTACAGGATCCATCCCATCCTTCGCATCAAAAAGATGCATACGGGCATTGACATCGCTGCATCTTCGGGCACCAATATTTTAGCGGCCAATGCGGGCACCGTGATCACCGCCGGATGGAACAACAGCTACGGTTATATGGTGATGATCGATCACGGCGGCGGCATTGTGACACTGTATGCGCACTCCAGCAAGCTTCTTGTGAGCAAAGGGACCGTGGTCGGACGGGGCCAGGCCATCGCCAAAGTGGGCTCCACCGGGAGGTCTACCGGACCGCACCTTCATTTCGAAGTCCGGGTGAACGGTGTGTACAAGAATCCTCGCGATTACGTTTCGCCCTAGGGAAGCGGCGAACAGACAGCAAAGGAAGACAGATGGCCCGATGGGTATTTACACAGCAACATAACGAACCGCTCAAGGGACCCGAAGGGGTCCCTGAAAGCATATTGCGGATCCTCCGGGACCGCGGCGTCATCGAACCTTCGCAGATCGAAGATTTTCTTGCGCCTTTTCCCCAGCGCACCCATGATCCGTTTCTTTTGAACGATATGGCGTCTGCTGCGGAAGAGATCCTTCGCACAGCGGATGCGGGTGGGCGGATCTGCATCTATGGCGACTACGATGCCGACGGCGTCACTTCTGTGTCTCTTCTGCTTTGCGTATTTCGGAAACTGACGGATCGGGTATGCTATTTCATTCCATCCCGTTTCAAGGAAGGATACGGGCTTACACGGCGGGCCATCAAGGCCATCGCCGACGAAGGCGCCGCATTGATTGTCACGGTGGACTGCGGAAGTTCTGCCATCGCCGAAGTGGAGTATGCCCGTTCGCTTGGTGTCCGGATGATCGTTACCGATCATCACAATCCCTGTCCCGACACCATGCCGAACTGTCTGTTCATCAATCCCAAGAGACACGACAGTACGTACCCCTTTCCCCATCTGTCGGGCTGCGGCGTTGCATTCAAGCTGGCGCAAGCCCTTGAACGTTTGCTGGACCAGAGGGAAGATCACCGATTTACCAAAGCCGATCTGAACAAACTGCTGGATCTGGTGGCGATTTCCACGGTGGCCGATGTGGTGCCCTTGCTGGATGAGAATCGTACGCTGGTAAAATATGGTCTGGAAATGATCAATCGCCGGGAGCGCGCCGGATTAGACGCTTTGCTGACAGCGCTGAATTTCAAGGAAAAAGTCGTGGAAGCGGAACATATCGCCTACTTGCTGGCCCCCAACATCAATGCTCTGGGCCGGATGCAATCAGCAGATATAGGGGCTGAAATGCTTTGCGG
>DPKU01000212.1 GCA_003542355.1 Clostridiales bacterium
TTCGAACTGCCTACCTCTTCCTTACCAAGGAAGTGCTCTACCGACTGAGCTACAACAGCATACGATGGAGTTACACCGTTTCACATTATACTGTGCAACGATCGGTCGTGTCAACCGTTTTGTGCCTTTTTTAAAGGGAAGCGGCCCCTTCGTCCCGGGGCCGCCGCAGGGATCATGATCGGTTGTTTTCTCCGAAAAACAGATGAAGCTTTCGGCGGATGCGCTGGATGGCGTTATCCACGGATTTATCGGTTTTTCCGTGCTCCCGGGCGATATCCCGATAGGTCTTTCCCCGGATCAGTTCCCCCAGAACGAAGCGTTCAAAGGGGCTCAGAAAGCTTTCTTCGTGGGAAAAGAGCAGCTGGGCCATCTCTCCCACAAGGAAGACGGCTTCCGGGTCGGTATCAGTCCCGGCCGACAGCGTCTCTCCCAGCGTTCGGGGAGATTCTTCGTCGTCAACGGGGCGATCCAGGGACAGGGAGGTGTTCAACGGGGAATGCTTCTGACGTCCCGCCGCCTTGATGGCAGTGATGATCTGACGATTGACGCACAGATCTGCAAACGTCCGGAAGGAAGCGCCTTTGCCGGGATCGTAATTCTTGATCGCCTTGAAGATCCCGATCATCCCTTCCTGAACGATATCCTCCCTGTCGGCGCCCAGCATAAAATAGAGATGTGCTTTGGACTTGACCAGCTCTTTGTAATCCTGGATCAGATGCTCTGCCGCCGCTTCGTCGCCCTCGGAAGCCAGGGCAGCCAGTTCTTCATCGGTCATGTGCTCATAGGATGGGTTCATGGGTTTCTGTCTCTTTCGATTCCTGCCGCTGGCGCCGGATCTCGAACAGGAGCACTGCGGCGGCGTTGGATGCGTTCAGGGAGCTGATTTTGCCGCTCATGGGGATCGATACGATCTGATCACATTTTTCACGGATCAGCCGGGACAGACCGCCGCCTTCGCCGCCGACCACCAGGGCTACAGGGCCTTTCAGTTCGGCCTGGCTGTAGGGGATCCCGTCCATATCCAAGCCTGTCACCCACAGGCCAAGCTCCTTCAGCTCCTCGATGGCCCGGACCATGTTGCCTGCCTTGGCTACGGGCACATATTCGATGGCGCCTGCCGAGGCTTTGGCTACGGTCTCGGTAAGACCTACCGCGCGCCGCGAAGGGATCACAACGCCGTGAGCGCCGGCGCCTTCGGCGCTCCGGAGGATCGCGCCCAGATTATGGGGATCCTCCAGTCCGTCCAGCAGGATCACAAAAGGATCCTCCTGCCGGACGGCAGCGCACTCCATGATCTCAGCCACAGAAGCGTAGTCATGGACAGCGGCCATGGCCGCCAGGCCCTGATGAGGGCGCCCCGGACAGAGTCTGTCCAAAGCGATTTTTTCCACATATTGGATCTGCAGGCCACGCTCCCTGGCCATGGATGCGATTTTCTTGATGGAACCCTCTCCATCCCTTTGCATCAGGATCTTGTCGATGGTCCGACCGCTCTTGATGGCTTCCATCACCGGATTCCTGCCGATGATCAGATTGGGATTCTCTTCTCTGTCGCGATCGCGATCGTGGCCGAACGCTCTCTGCCGGGGCTCCGTTTCGCGGCTTCCGCTCCACTGCTTTTTCGCAGCGGGCTTCCGGTCCCCGGTCTCTTTGGCTGCCTTGGGCCCGGCACCGGGGCGCCTGGGCGCCTTGCTCTTCTTATTCTTTTCATCTTCCCGCCCTTTGAAGCGGGGATTATCTCTTTTGGACATGGCTTTCCTTTCGCCGGCAGCGCCGGCAGGTATATCGATCAAGACCTGCGATACCGGTTGATTCGATATCGATAGCCGTTTTCTTCTTGCAGCGGCCCTTCTTCGGCCAAGATGAATTGATCCCGGAATTCCGGAAAATATGAGTCAGCATCGGGGAAAGCGTGGATCAGCTCCGTCAGGATCAGCTCATCGCACTGATCCAGAAACAGGCGATAGATCTGCTCTCCCCCTGCGATAAAGACTTCCTCCCCGTGAATTTCGTTCTTGATATAGGCCAGCACTTCTTCCGGCGAAGATAGAAAGAATCCGCTGAAGCTTCCGTCGTCGTAAAAACGCCCCAGCCTGGCCTTTCGGGACAGTACGATGGTATTTCGTCCGGGCAGCGGTTTTCCTCCGGGCAACGAATCCAATGTTTTGCGGCCCATGATCACGGTCTTCCCCAGGGTGGTTTTCTTAAAATGAACCAAATCGCCGGGCAGGCGGCACAGGAGTTCCCCGGCGCTGCCGATGGCACGGTTCTGATCGATTACTGCAATGGCTTTCATGTTATGCACCTCCGTTTGCTGCATCACACAGCCACTGGGATCCCGGTCACCTGCGACCCGGCCTGATAATTCTCAAATGCAAAATCTTCCAGTGTAAAGTCGTAAAAATCTTTGACCGCAGGATTCATGCGAAAGACCGGCGCCGGATAGCGGGGCCGGGCGATCAGTTCTTCCACGATGGCTTCGTGCCGGTCGTAGATATGGGCATCCGCGATCACATGGATCAGTTCCCCGGCCTTCAGATCCGAGACCTGGGCCATCATGTGGAGCA
>DPKU01000060.1 GCA_003542355.1 Clostridiales bacterium
ATTTGGGCGACTCCCTGTCACTGGGCATTGCCTGGTTTTTAGAAAATTACTCCCATAAAAACCCGGATTCCAGATTTTCCTTTGGCTACGCCAGGTTTTCTGTGCTCGGGGCGCTCATCAACAGCTTTATACTATTTGCGGGAGCAATATTGATCTTGTCGAAATCGATCCCGCGTATTTTCCATCCTGAAGCAGTGGACCCCCAAGGGATGCTGCTGCTTGCAATACTGGGCATTGCTGTAAACGGCCTGGCAGTGCTGCGATTGAAAAAGGGCTTATCGTTAAACGAAAAAGTCGTTTCATGGCATCTCCTGGAGGACGTGTTTGGATGGGTCGTCATACTCATTACCAGTATCGTACTCATGTATGTCAATATCCCGGTGATCGACCCCATATTGTCTATTGCGCTTACGCTATATGTACTGTTTAACGTGATAAAAAATGTGAAGAGCATCTTAAGTGTCTTGCTGGAAGGCGTCCCCGACAACATCTCAGTTCAAGATATCGAAAGCAAAATCACCTCTGTGCCCGGGGTGATGGCCATTCACCATACGCATATATGGTCGTTGGAAGGCGAGAAAAATCTTCTCAGCACACACATCGTCATCAGCGAGAAAGCAGATCATCAAGAAATTATCCTGTTGAAGCGTCAGATAAGAGCATTACTGATGAGAAATGGAATAGCGCATGTTACGATCGAAACGGACTTCGAAAGTGAAGATTGCGGAAGCCGGAGCTGCGAGTAGCAGCAACTTTCTGTTCAATACGATCGCACCGATCTATGGCTTGTTCTACGAAATGCAGAAAAAGCGGTATGGAGCGGTTATTGACAGCGCCTCCGGAGTCTTGGATCTGGCATCCTACGATACGGTGCTCGATGTAGGCTGTGGTACAGGTGCGCTCTGCGCCGTTCTTGCCGAAAAAGGGTTATCGGTCACTGGCGTCGATCCTGCGGCGAAAATGATCGCCAGTGCAAAGAGGCATCCGGAAAGCAAGGAAATCAACTATATCCATGGAAGCGCACTGGAGAAACTGCCCTTTGAAGATAATAGCTTTGACATTTCCATCGCTTCTTATGTGGCCCACGGCATGGGGAAGGCCGAGAGAAAGAGCCTGTATGCAGAAATGGCCCGGGTGACCAGAAGCAAGGTGGTCATTTATGATTACAACCAAAATCGTGCGCTGCTGACCTCCCTCATCGAATGGCTGGAACGCGGCGACTATTTCCGCTTTATCAGGGACACGACAAATGAAATGGAAAGCTGCATGTCTGAGATGAAAATGTGCTTTTCGGACGTAAAGGTGATCGATGTGGATACGCGAGCTTCCTGGTATATTTGCACACCAAACTAGAATGCTGCAAATTGACGGGTCAATGAAATGAACTCTTGCAAAATGAACTGAAAAATCGTATCATTGGTTTTATATTTCAAATCAATGCCGGGCAAAACAACAGATCCTGTCCCCAGAAAAGAGGTCTCAGTCATGAAAGAGTTTATGAACAAATGCAAGCTGCCCCATTACGTTGCGGATATCATCGAGAACAGCAAGTCGGTGATTTGTCCTGCGTCCAGGGATGAAATGCTGGCGCTTTCCTATGGGACGCCGCCGCAGGACATTTTTAACGTCGAATACGAAGTGGAGGGCTTTGGACTCATCAGGGAAGCCACTGTGACGCACTGCAAAAACGGTGCAGTGGTCAACTATCCCGACGACTACATGAGACGGAGGGACCCGGACTGCCTGCTGGTGGCCGATGACAACGATACGGACAAGCCCAAATACGATGATGTATACAATCAGGACTTTGAGCCGCTGCGAAGCGCTACGTTTGAATGGCTGAAAAAGCAGGATCTGATCGTGATGCCCTTCAAGGCAGGCGGCCAGGAATATGGCTATGACGCCCTGCTGATCGCACCGGTCAACGCCGCTTTCTTTGCCTGTGGTCTCGGAGACCTGCAGGGCTTCGTCAACATCAGGGAAGTCGACGAAATCTTTTGCCCCAAAGCGGTGGTTTTTCTTGCGCCGCCTTTCCGTCACACGCATTTCCAGGGCAAGCAGATCGTGATCCACAATCGGCTGGAATCTCTGCACGAGTTGTATTCCTACAACCTGTATCCGGGGCCCAGCGCAAAGAAGGGGATCTACGGCGTGCTGCTGAACATCGGAGAAAACGAAGGATGGGTGACGGTCCACGCCTCCACCGTCAAAGTGATCACACCCTACGACAATGAGATCGTCATCATGCATGAAGGGGCTTCCGGCGGCGGGAAAAGCGAGATGATCGAGAGTATCCACAAGGAAATGGACGGACGGATCCTTTTGGGACAGAATATCGTGACAGGTGAGAAAACCTATATCGACCTGAAAGAAACCTGCGAGCTCCGTCCTGTTACCGACGATATGGCACTTTGCCATCCCGACATGCAAAACAACAGCAAGAAGCTGGTGGTCAAGGACGCGGAGCAGGGCTGGTTTTTAAGATTGGACCATATCACCGGGTATGGCGTGACGCCGCGTTTTGAAAAAATATTTACGCAGCCTGCGGAACCGCTGATCTTTTTGAACATTGAAGCTGTCCCCCATTCAACATGTCTTGTCTGGGAGCACACGCCGGATTCCGATGGGACCCCCTGTCCGAACCCCAGAGTTATCCTGCCCCGCCATCTGGTGCCCAATGTGATCAGCGAACCGGTGGAGGTCGATGTCCGAAGCTTTGG
>DPKU01000177.1 GCA_003542355.1 Clostridiales bacterium
TCTCGTGCCATCCGGCGGGCCGAAAGCGCAGCATTCCAGTGCTGAACCTAGGGCGGAGCTGGGGCGCGCGTGAGACTAGGGTCGCCCCTGGGATTCTATCGCCTCCGCCGACCGGGAGCCTATTGTCTGTCAGCGCCGTAGGAACCAAATGGTTCCTCTCATGCGATCGCCTCCGGAAAAAATTCGGACAGCGGAACTGAGGCGCTGCGGTGAGACGATTTCATGAGGAATCTGGCGCAATATCCGACATATTTTTGGTTTTCTAGGGTGCAGAGCAAAAATGCAACGCATTTTTGTCCAGGTGCCTTGCAAGGGTTTGCGGAAGAGGCGTTTGGCTTGAATAAATAGGGTGTGCCATATATAATAGATTCAATTGCAGGCGGGTGCCTGTATATTTGGAATACGGATCTGATCGGGATTGATCAGTGCCGGTTTATCAAATCTAAATCAACGGGAGGCAGTGTTATGGCAGACAAGAGACCCTATGTCGTCGTGGAATGGAACGACACGGAAACCGAAGCGAAAGGCTGGTTATGCGCTTTTAACTTCGTCAATCATTATTGCGGAGGCGGGACGCGGATGCATCCCTCCGTCACGCGGGAAGAAGTGATTCGACTGGCAACGACCATGGGCTACAAGTACAAAGCCATCGAGTCGGAGACCACAGGCGGCTGCAAAGGCGGAATCGCATATGATTACAAGGCACCGGATGCGCTGGACGTGCTCCGTCGTTATCTGACGGCCATGGCGCCTTACATCAAAGCCGGCGTCTCCATCGGCGGAGACTTGGGTGTGGACTATGGCAACGTGTTGAATATACTGGACGACCTTGGCATCGGCCTTCCGCAGACCAAAGCCATGGAAAAAGATCCGTCGATCCAGCAAGGGATCAAAAACCACGATGACGCCTGCGACATGGTCTATGATGGCTTCAAAATGTACGACATGATCACCGGCTACGGAGTTGCCTTCGCCGCAGACGAAGCCTGGAACTTTAAAAACGGAAAACCGGGAGCCTCTGTGATCATCCAGGGATTCGGCGCCGTGGGCGCCAGCTGTGCGTATTGCCTGGATAAGATGGGGTACAAAGTGGTAGGCCTTGCGGATGTGAACGGCCTGGTCTACTGCAAAGACGGGCTGGATGTAAAGAAGCTGGTGGAAACCAAGAAGCCGAAGGGCGAAATGGATCCCGCAGCCTTTGCTCCCGAGTATGAGATCCTTCCGAATGCGCAGTGGGTGGAGATGCCCTGCGATATCCTGATCCCGGCGGCGCTGGAGGATGTGATCAATAAGAGCAATGCGGACAAGGTGCAGGCTTCCCTGATCGTGGAAGCTGCCAATATTCCCACAACGGCAGAAGCCGATGAGATACTGCAAAAAAGAGGCGTGGATGTGGTCGTAGACTTTGTGGCCAACACCGGTGGCGTTCGCATATACGAAGCTCTGGTCTTCCGTGTCGTAAAGGACCCGGTGCCCCAGGACATCGTGGATGACACCGAGATGATCGTGCGCAAACAGACGCGCAGACTCTTCGAAGAAGCTAAAAAAACGGGACGCTACACCCGGGAGATTGCCCGGGAGATCTTTGCCCCCGATACGTTCGATACACCTGATGTTTAACGACGGAGAAAGCTATGGAAAAAAACAGAACTGATGTCACCCGATGCAAAGGCTGCGGCTACTGCGTGGCGGGATGCCCCAAGCAGGCCATTTCGTTCGGTGAACACATGAATGCCAAGGGCTATTTGACCATTGTGGTCGATCAGGAGAAATGCATCCAGTGCGGCTCCTGCTATAGAGTGTGCCCTGATAACGTTTTTGAGATTTTGTAAGGAGGCGGCAATGAGCGAACGCGTATTAATGAAAGGCAACGAAGCTCTGGCGGAAGCCGCGCTTCGTGCCGGATGCAGATTTTTTGCTGGCTACCCGATCACGCCCCAGACGGAGATATTGGAATATCTCTCCTGGCGGATGGACGAGGTAGGCGGCTCCTATACCCAGGCGGAATCGGAATTGGCGGCCATCAACATGGTGATGGGTGCCGCTTCCGGCGGCGCCAGGGCCCTGACCACTTCTTCGGGTCCTGGATTTTCACTGAAGCAGGAGGGGATATCCTACCTCTGTGCGTCGGATCTTCCCGCTGTGATCGTAAACGTAATGCGAATCGGCAGCGGTCTTGGAGATATCTCTCAGGGTCAGGGCGACTACTGGCAGATGACCCGGGGCGGCGGACACGGGGATTACCGGACGATCGTACTTGCGCCCAACTCCGTGCAGGAGAATGCGGATCTCACTTACCTGGCATTCGACCTGGCCGAAAAGTACCTTCATCCGGTATTGATGGCCAGCGACGCCGCCATCGGCCAGATGATCGAAGCGGTAGAATTGCCGGAATTCAAAGAACATGACATCGACCGCTACGACTGGTCCGTCAAAGGAGCCAAAATAACGGATGATTATCGCAGGATCCAGAACATCTTTTATACCATGGGTCCGGCTTACGAAGATTTCCTGCGGGCAAAGTATGACCGTATGGAAGCCGAGGAACAACGTTGGGAAAGCATGGCGGTCGAGGATGCGGAATTGGTCCTGGTAGCGTTCGGCATCAGCTCAAGAGTCTGCGAAGAAGCGGTGGAAGGAGCAAGAGCCAAGGGGCTAAAAGTTGGCCTGATCCGGCCCATCACCCTCTATCCCTTCCCTGTCAAAGCTTTCGAAGAGGCAAAGAATGTCAAAGCGTTCATGACCGTCGAAATGAATCTGCTGGGCCAGATGACCGATGACGTGCGTTTGGCTGCCGACTGCAAGATACCCGTATATCATTATGGTTCGATCTTCTCGATCAGCGACACCCAGGAGTTGATCGCCAGAGCCGAAGAACTGATCAAAGAGGCAAAGGGAGGGGAACTGTAATGAAATTGAAAGCACCAGATAGAATCACATTCAACACCAGTGGTTTTTGTCCCGGTTGCGGCCACGGCGTGGCCGGCCGGCTGATCGCCGAAGTCGCTGAAGAAATGGGTTTGGCCGACAAACTGATTACCACGGTGGATGTGGCCTGTGGGTCTTTGCATCTGACCGACTGGCATTTCGACACGGTGATGGCGGCCCATGGACGGACCTTGGTTACGGCCATCGGACTCAAAAAAACACGACCGGATAATCCGGTCCTGGCCTACTATGGTGACGGCGCAGGCTATGCCATCGGTATGGCCGAGACCATGCATGCGGCCCTCCGCAATGACAACGTCATTGCGATCGTGGTCAATAATGCCATTTACGGCATGACCGGCGGCCAGATGGCCCCCACCAC
>DPKU01000156.1:0-1991 GCA_003542355.1 Clostridiales bacterium
CGGCCATGGAGTAAGCTGAATTGCCACAATCGTACAATACCCAGGAACGTTCTTCCTTCGTCAGCTTCATAGCGATGCTCCCTTGTTGTCTGCGCCTCGTCCCGGCGCGCGTTTCGAGTCAGATGTACCCTCGTTCCATACTACGTTTCCTCCGATGACCGTCATTTTCGCCTGGGTTTTCGCAATCCTGTCCAGGCCGATCTCGAAGATATCTTGATCGATCACCGTAAAATCAGCAAGATAGCCCGGCTGGATCCTGCCCTTCTCCTCTTCCATTCCCTCACAGTAAGCGCTCTCCAAGGTATACGCGTCGATGGCTGTATACAAGTCTACCCAATCCCCCATCAAAACCCTTTCCGAAGAGCTGCTGTAGCCATTTCCGTCCGTCAGCGCCGCCTGGATGCTGGGAAAAGGATCCAGATCGATGACGGGGGCGTCGGTACCGTAGCTGCAGTGGCATCCCATCTGTTTTAATGTATTCCAGGCAAAAGAGGTTGCGGTCAGTTCCGGTCCGCACCGTTCCACCATTTGGGGCAACACCACGCTGCGATGGCCAGGCTGAAAGAAGACGGCCATATTTTCTGCCGAAATCCGCTTCAGGAGCGGTTGATCGGTGACCTGACAGTGGATCAGCCCGTGACGCAGCGGGTTCCCCGAGGCGCCTTCCACCTGCGTGTATGCATCCAGTGTTTCTTCGATGGCCCCATCTCCGATGACATGGGTGAGGATCTGAACGCCAGATGCTTGGGCTTTTTTATAATACATCACCTGTTCGTCCAGGCTGAGAAATGAGCTGCCTTTGTTTCCGGGGTCGTCGGTGTACCCTTTGCGCAGCATGGCGGTACGAGCGCCGATCCCTCCATCTTTGAACAGCTTGATCGGCCCCATGCGCAGCGCCCCTTTTCGATAGATGGGCCTTTGTGCCTCTTCCAGTATACGATCCACATCAGACAGGCATGTGGGGCATATCTGATGACGAAAACGGATCTTTCCGATGCCTGTTCGGTAAAGCGCTGCGAGAAGATCATACGTCCAATAGTCATCCAGTGCGCCGATATCGTTGGACTGAATAGACGTGAGCCCCAACGAAAGCGCATGCTTCTGAGCTTCGATGAAGTACGCTTCCTTTTCGTTCAAAGAGACAGGAGGAAGCAGCTTTTCCAGCCGCACCACATCTCTGTCTTTCAGGATGCCCTTCGGGTATAGATCCGAAGACAATCCATACTGTCTCATGGCCCGGGTATTGACGGTGCAGACGTGGCCGCAGGATCGGCGCAGGACTACAGGGATATGATCCGTGATCCGGTCCAGATCCTGTCTCGTGGGCATTCGTGCTTCTTCCTCAAAAAGAGCTTCATTCCAGCCCATGCCTCTCAAAACATCCTTGCAGCGGCCAGGGTACTCCTCCAAATATCGCCGGCAGCACACAATGAGCTCCTGGATACTCCGTGCCTTTGAAAGATCTGCCTGATAGCGTTTTGCACCTGTCCAGGAGAAGTGGCAATGGGAATCATTCAGGCCCGG
Organism: Clostridiales bacterium; assembly: GCA_003542355.1. Taxonomy (GTDB): domain Bacteria; phylum Bacillota; class Clostridia; order Peptostreptococcales; family Anaerovoracaceae; genus UBA10908. The sequence continues at coordinate 1,525 of DPKU01000156.1, forward strand.
CAGCACGACAGAGCGCTGCAAGTCTACCTGTTCCAGGACGTCCGAAGCCGCAGAAAAATCTTTGTTTTTTCCGACCGCCAGGATCCTGCCGTCTTCCACCAGGACCGCTTCGCAGAATCGACCTCTGTCCATATAGAGTTTTCCGTTGAAGAAGAGCTTTTTCATTCCTTTTTCGGTGCAATCATTGGGCCGCTTTTTTCCGCATAAAAGCCCAGAAATACCATCAATGCCGCAAGCCCCCAGAAATAGGCCATCATGTAGGGTTCTTCGAATATGTTTTCAAAGAGACAATGCGTCAGCACACCCGACAGACCCGAAAGGATCCCGGCAGTCAAAAGCTTCGGATTGCCGATATTGCGTATCAGCGCATCCTTTCCCTTCACCGTCGAGTATCCCATACCACTCTGATGGACAGCTCTGAGCCCGCTCACAGCAAAGACGGCCAGGACAAGCAGGAAGAAGATCAG
>DPKU01000156.1:2038-11593 GCA_003542355.1 Clostridiales bacterium
AGAAGGTCGTGCCCCACCTGCCAGCGCAGGGCACGCCCGCCGATCGCCGACGCTTCCACATAGTCGGTGGTAAACAAGTACGTAAGCCGGCTGGTGATCGACGGCACCGCCACGAGAATGCCCGCCATTGCAGTTGTCATCAGAAGCAGCAATCGCTTGTCCACATAAATGGCGAAGAGAACAACGGCTACGATCAAGCCCACCCAGGCGCCTCTGGAAAACGTAAACAGAATACACAGACAGGCTGCGCCGACAGAAAGAAAAGAAACGATTTTCCATTTCGTCGCCTTGCAGTAGTACATCAATGCTGCCAGCATGGGCGCCGCCATGACGATCAGAGAACCGAAAATATTTGGACTTCCCGTAAGCGAAAACACTCTCGTTCGGACACCCATTTCCGTCTGGCTCACCCAGCTTGCAGGGATCTCAACATCCACAATGTACTGATAGATTCCATGCAGGCTCAGGAGAAGCACGGTCATGGCAAATGCACTGTAAAGTGCTGCCGCATCCTTCCGATCCTCCAGCAGGCGCAGAATCAGAAAAAACCAGACCATGTACTGTACCTGGGCCCGATATCCCGCCAGTGCAACCGCAGGGAACGGTCGGTTCAGCATCATCAGAAGAAGGCCGATCCCCATAAAGAGCAAAATAGAGGCTTCCAGCATATTTCCACGGGCAAAGCTGCCATTTTTGGTGCGCATCCCACGCCAGAGAACCAACAAAATCCCTGCAGCAATGAGCAGCTCTTCCCATACCGAGGCGAACGCCGTCAGGCCCAACACATCCCGCAGCGCATATTCAATGGGCAGGTATAGTGCAAATATCAGCAGAAACCACCGATTTATGGGAATGCTGCGAATTTGCGAAACGATCATACTATTCCGGACCGCCTTGGAAGGCAGACGCCCGGCCACGGCAATGAGCCGGCCGGAGACACTGGTCTCCCAGACATCGCCCAGGAGCCACAGCAGCTGCTGGAGCTTTTCCAGCATACGCTGATAGACCGATCGATCCGCCGGGTCTTTCGCTTCGCAAAAAGTCCCCCAGATGCGCGCAGTCCGGGAATGCCGGTGCCCCCGCTCCATGGCAGACAGAAGCCGAACCAGAATACTGTTTTCGATCATTGTTTTCATAGATCCGTCCTCTTACATGATGTCGCTCATGCCCTCAGGCGGATTGTATGCGCCCATCTCCACATATCGAATGGTCCCGATGGATTCAAAAGTCTGGGTCTTGACGATGTACGTCCTGCCGGCCCGGAGTTCCTGGCTGCCGATCTTGGGACTGGCCGTTCCCTTTGGGACTGTAGCCCGGATCAGGACGACGATGGTCTTCTTCGTGGGATCTTTGGCATCCACGATACGTCCGTCGGCTGTGATTGCCTGCATCCAGTAGTCTTCGAGCCATACGTCTTCTACTGTGCCCTCCAGATATTCGTTCCCCGAAACCAGCCTTTCTCCGGCCAGATCCTGACGGATCGCTTCTTCGAAGATCCTGGGGGCAGCCCCAATGATGGCCACCTCCGCGTAGCAGTCCACCTTTTCGGATACGACGTCGGTCACCTTGTCTCCAAGCAGCTGCACGCCAATGGCCCCGACCACTGCGATCACAGCAAGCAGAACAATCAGATCCACCACGTTGATCAGTCCCAGCAGCTTCCCTTTTTCATCGATCAATTTCATACTCTCCTCCGTTGATTACCCTTCAATCCATCCTAGTATACTGCGCATCGTCCGAAGCCGTTCCTCCCAGGAGCAACTTTTTGCACGACGCATCCGCTCTTCTCTTTTGGGGTCCTCCGGCGCTTCACCGGCCGCCTCCCTGCACTTGTGTACAAATTCCTCGGTATCGTCAGCCAGATAGATACAATCTGCGTATTCTTTCACTTGCAGCGGGACCGGGGTACTCACCACCGGCTTTCCTGTTGCCAGGTATTCATAAAACTTTAAAGGGCTGACATCCTTTGAAAGTTCATTGCGGGCAAAGACGTTCAGGCACGCATGAAATGACAGCATGATCCCGGGAAGCTGGTTTTGGGGCACAAGCCCCAGGCATTCCACGTTGGGATAGTCCGCAATCCAGGAAAGATCCACGCCTGGCAGGGCTTTTCCCACCAATACGACTTTCCCTTCCGGAAACGCCCTGGAAACCGCCCGAATGCAGTCATAATCGATACAATCCTGAAGCATCCCAACGAATCCGAAGGTCAACGGACGCTCTGTTTGCGGCGCCCATCCCGCCACAGCGGAAAACAGTTCGTAATCCACACCGTTGGGGATCAGATGCGTATTGGGGTTCAAAACAGACAACCGGTCAAAAAGTCCCTGGGCCGTTGTGAACACCGTTCCGGCCTTTCTGGCCAGATCCGCCTCCATACTGTCCACAACCTGGGGATCGATCATTCCAGGATAGGCCGAATGCCTGTCCACACAGTCGTAAATCGTCCTTTGCCAAAGCGATTCGGGGTCCATCCCAAGCATTCCGGCCAGGGGCGCGATCAAATCAGCAGTGGAAGGAGAATAACACCAAAGGTAAAAATCAGTCCCAAAGTCGTTCTCTTTCAGCAGGCCTTTTAAATAAGCAGCCAGTTTTTTCTGATTGTGACGGTTCAGCGTGCGCAGCTTGTTGTAAAACGGAAGGACCGGCGGCGAAGCATAAACCTTCAGATGATCCCGTCTCTGTGCGCCGCCTTCCAAATAGGCATGCAGGCGATTCCGGGTATTGGGATCCTTGAGCGGTGCGATCAGCGTGACCGGCGGATCTACGTACAAGACCTGTGCATCTGTCATCCGATTCATCACGTTCTGCTTTCGTGTAGGGATCGGGTCGTAATTGGAAGTGGAGAGGCATAGGATCTTTCTCATGAGCGTCTCCTTTCCTGGGCCAGCAGCTTTGCGGCAGCAAAGCCGTTGGCTCGCTCCATCTCCTGCAGTCGTTTACGCACAGCATCCCCCCATTGTTCTTTTTCCTGCTCCATCACAGCATCGATATGCCGACAGAGCACCTCTGCCCGCAGACCTGTGAGGGAGACACAGGCTGTCGATCCGATATCCTTGATAAAACTATCCACTTTCACATCGTAAGAAATGCCGATCACCGGCGCGCCTCCTGCTGTGGCGAAAATCAATGAATGCAGTCTCATGCCCAGAACAAGCTTCATGGAGCCCAGCATTCCGATCAGATCCTCCACCGGGTGATTCTGGCGGCAAACGTAATGAGGCGCCGACAGCATCATCGACACCTTTTCTCCCACCGGCATATCTTTGGGCATTTCGATGGGCAAAAATATCGGCGTCAACCCGTAGGTATTCCAAGCGTATTCCGCCGCTTTGGCCACCTCTTCCGGCCGGGTAAACGTTTCCCATGCCCGCAGGCAAAAACCGATTTTGGGAATGTCGGAAGGAATCCCTTCCCTGGCAAATGCATTCCGCACACCCTCGGCGCCGGCGTGCTTCAGATTGACAGCGGGGTCGGCGGCCAGAATGATCTCCGGCCTGGAAACACCCATCTCCCTGAGTAGTTCCAGTGACACGCTGTCCCGCAGCGTGATGATGTCTGCAGTGGCATTCAGAACTTTACCTGCGATCCGCCGGTTTCGCGGTTTGGAGATCGGTCCGATCCCGCAGCCGTACATCACGATCCTGCAGCCAAAACGCCGTGCAGCCCATAGCGTAAACAGATAAAAATACAGGGATCGACTGGACGTGACATCCTGGATCAGACTTCCGCCGCCGTTTACAAAAAGCCTTGCCTTGCGCAAGCTTTTTAGAAATGCGGGTACATTAAATATATAGTAGCTTCCGACTCTTTCTTTCAGCCGGGTCTGTTGCGGATTCCGGGACATGACTTGAAATGGCATATCCCGATCGATCTCACGCAGCTGCGTGAGAATGGCACGAAGGATGGCTTCGTCCCCCGCATTCCCTCTGCCATAGGCGCCGCACAGGACCGCTCCGGTCCGTTTCCCTGCAGCCTTTCTTCGCAGGACCGTCTGATAGATCTGCTGTTGGTCCTGCTTCATTTTTTCCAGCGAAAACGCACCGGATGCCTTCTTGAAAAGATTTTCAGCCAGCCTTTCCCGGAGGTCCCCGTCTCTGGCCAGCTGCAGTATATAATCCGCGAACGTTTCCACATCGCCCGGTTCAAAGAGATACCCTGTCACTTCGTGCTGGATCAGAGAGGGAATACCTCCTACGTTGGTGGCGATGGCAGGACAGTGCTGGTACGCACCCTCCAGCAGAGAATAGGGAAACGTCTCAGACAAAGAGGCCAGCACGTTGATATCGATCTCCGAAAAATAGGCTTTGATATCCTCGACCCAGCCTTCAAAGACAGTCACATGATCGATGCCCAACGTTCTCGTCAGTTTCTTTAAGACGCCTGCATCCTCGCCAGTCCCTGCGATGGACAACCGGAGCCGGGGCTCCTTTTCGTAAGCCCGGGCAAAAGCCTGAATGACTGTGCCGATGTCCTTGATCGGCGTCAGTCTGGCGGCGATTCCCACACGGATCAGCTCCTCGGGGTTCCGGAGGGGTCGGCTCTCCTTCTTTGCCTGGGAGAAATCCAATCCGTTGTAAACAGTAAAGATGCTCTGAGGGTCGAAGCCTCGTTCGATCAGCAACTCCTGCATGCGGTCGGCGACCGCCACATAATAGTCCATTCGGCGGAGGGCAAAGGCATTGATGACACCATAGGTGTATTGCTTCAGGGGCATACCCAGATAGTCCAGCCGGGGGTCGGAATGGACGGTGGTCATGACCGGTATGCCCTTCATTTTCTTGACGAGAATACCTAGCATATTGGCCTTGGCGCCATGGCAATGGATCACATCGGGCGCAAAGGCATCTACCTGGGACAAAGCCAGCTTAAAGGCCTGGAACGTCCCAAGACCGCTCTCCACATCCACGGTATCGATGCCCATCTCCCGGGCTTCCCGGGACAAAACGCCCCGACGGAAGCTGATGAGCCGCAGGGTGTTTTCTTCGGCCAGTTCCCTGGCCAGAGAAAGTATGTGGGTTTTTCCGCCGCCGATATCGCCTCCGGCGGCAAAGAGCATGATCCTCATAGAATTTCCTTTAATTCAGCTCGGATATGATTTTTGCGATCTGGGCCCGGGTCACATTTCCGGCAGGGTCCAATTTACCGTTGAAGCCCGAAATGACGCCCTGCCCCACCAGCGTACTGACATAGGGCAATGCCCAGGATGCTACGAGATGCGCATCCGTAAAGCTCATTTCCGCCCTGGCATACCCCTTTTCCTGAATTCTTCCGATCACCGTCATCACTTCCTGCCTGGAAATGGGTCCCTCGGGATCGAAGTTGATCTTGCTGCTGCCCGCAACAGCCTTGCCGGTCATATAGCCCAACGCTACGGCAGCCCGGACGGAATCAACAGCCCATTCCTGGATCCGGGAGGTATCAGCAAACGTGAGTTTCCTTTCCGTATATTTCTGGGGATCGATGTTCATCCAGCGGACGACGACCGCTGCAAATTCCTGCCGCGTCATGGTTTTATTCGGATCGTAGATCCGCTTCTGCCCCGAAATCCGTCCGGTGATGATATTCTGCCTGTAAAGATATTCTGCATAAGGCGTTGCCCAATTGTTTTTGGGCATATCTGCAAAGGCCTGTTCCCAGACGAAATCTTCATCGGCAGACTCTGTCGCAAGGGTAAATCCGAGCCGCCCGATGTTTCCGCTCTTATCTGTCGCCCGAATGAGCACGCGATGCTCATAACCATCTCCATCGGGCAAGAGAGCCGACAGGCTCTTATTGCTTGCATTGTAGTCGAACGCGATCGGCGTTCCGTCATAGGTGACCGCAATGTTGGATTTGGACAAACCGCTGTCCAGCTCATCTGTAATGGTGCCGACCAGGACCGAAGCAGCCACATCGGCATGGATAACCGGTGGCTTGTCATCCAGATAATATCCGAATCCGGCCATCAGCTGATCCACATAGACTGTCCCGTTGCCTTGGGTGCCTTGGATCGCCCGGATCGAAAGACCATCCAAGCTTGTTGTGCCTTTGGGAAGATGCGCATAGGCCAGCTTCCAGCCCTGATAATTCAATTCCGTCAGCGTGATCGTCTGGCGCACCTGATCCGCAGTGACCGAAAGCTGTACAGCTTCGTTGGAACCGTTTCCGTACACCCAGGCGCTGATCATCGTTGGATTTTTACCCGTAAATGCATGCGCCAGAGGCAGCATCAGTTCTTCAGGAACACCGAGTGCGCCTTCCGTTGTAGCTGTTGTCCCCCGGTAGTCATATGCGTATGCGATTTCCAGACTCTTGTGGCCGTTATGAACATAAGAAGGATCGATCTGAATGGAAGCCGTCAAGCCTCCGTAGGTGCCGAGAATGAGCGAGAGTGCAGCCTCGTCCTCGAAACTCTCCAACGCTTTTCCCTCCGTGACCACCGTCACTTTTGCAGAATCGCTCTTGCTGCCGGCTGTGGCAGTAATGATTCCGGTACCCAGCTCCGTGGTGGTTGCAGTAAACAGGCCCTTCTCGTCGATCGTGCCGATATTTCCTTCCACGCGCCAGGTATATGCCGATGGGTCAGATTTCAGTTCCAGCATTTTATAGGTCGCTTTCGCTGAAAACTGGTACGTTTCGCCGGCAGCAATGGACAGAAGCTCCGGTACCGCTGCGCCGGTATCCGGGACAACGAGAGAAACGCTGTCCGGAGAAGCGACCACAGAGATCGATGCCGATCCGCTGACCGTTCCGTAACGTACGTTCACACTGCCGGTGAGCGTCTGGGTACCGGCGGTGAATACCCCTTGATCTGATATTGTACCCAGATTTTTTGAGCTGAGGTCATAAGTAATATCTGATACAGGCGCTTTCACATAATAGTAATTCGCATCGCTGGCCCGCAGTTCCAAGGGGATCTGGGCACCTGCCAGGATGTGTGTATCGTAAGGGTACAGGTGCAAATGACGGAGTGCGGCGGACGGCACCTGGTTGTTTTCGAAGAGAATATAGTTGCCGCATCTGCGCAGCGAAGTGCCCGAGCTCTGATTGACCTGTGTCTGGGTCTCGTATCCGGGAAAGGTGGTAAAGAGCATGGTGGAATCGCCGCCATCCAGATTCACCGCATCCCGACAGCCCAGTTCCTTCATTCTGGCAGCCAGTTCTGCAAAAGTCATTCCCATGGAATGATCGCTCTGGCGGCCATCCACCGTATACAGAACGACTGATCCGTCATCCCGGATGCCGATGGCCGTCCTGGGTGCGCGTCCCGTATCGGTAAAAGAAGCGATCTGTCCATTAGTGATCAACCGTTTTTCCACACCGACTGCCTGGACCACACCGTGCCATTTTTCGTCCGTTATGAAATCGAACACGATGGAATCACCGATTTTCATATCCTTCAATATAGTCAGCGCCGATGCATAGGGACAGTCGAGAGCGACGGACAATACAAGCTGATCTTTGCCCAATACGATTTTACCTGTTCCGTCGAAGGTCTCCGAAACCCTGCCCTGGAGCATTTCACCCGGAGACGCCTGCCCCGATTCCAAGTCGACGACCACATTTCGCGTCGGAAAGGTTGCTTCGTTGGTCGGTCCGAATTCTTCCGAGTAGAGCACTACGCCGTTGTTTAATGTGAGTGTCTTGTTGAAACCCATATTGTTGAATCCGCCGCCTGTGTTCAGGTTCTTGATGTTGATGGAAAGGCCCATTCGGCCGATCATCGCAGTTCCATCTTCCTGAAATCCAATGGTTTCAAAACTGCTGTGTTCGCTGGTGCGAAGCGTTCCATCCTTGATCACGGCGCCCAGAGAAACGCCGGTCGCCATGGTAAAATAGTCTCCGTTGGCGCCTGCCACGATCCTGCGTCCGGCTTTCTCTTCGATTTCATAGATCCGGGAAATACCAGCTGCGCCATAGACATCATTTCCATAAGAAACAAAGGGTGTGATATCTTCTCCCGGCTCATATACCATATAGTTTTCTGCTGCTTTGGCGGAATTGGCGCTGTTGAAATAAATCCCCTGAAACAACGTCATCTGATCGTTGATGGCAAGAGAAGCGCTTCGCAGTTCGGTAAGACCCGACGCCCCGTAAATCGATGCCGGCACGCCTGTCACGATCATAACGATCGCCAATGCCAGGCTGATCCCCTTGTTCCGTATTCTTTTTTTTCTCATGAATCCCTTTCCCCCTGAATGGCAGATATTCCAACCTGCCGTGCTTTCTCTTCTACAATATCGTATACGTACCTTTGACCATCACCCAGCTTCGGGCTTCGCAGTACAGACCGCGCCCGTCATCCTTTGGCACAAGCAGCAAATGATTGAGTGAAACAGCATTGCCGGTCTTCAGATCCTTTCCGGCAGTAAGGTCTGATATCCCGTCGATCCCGTTGTCGATGGCCGTGGCCTTTCCGCCGCGCACGATCAGTTCGGTACCGGCGCCTCCGATCAATTTTGCGCCAGCACTGACTTCTACCACCTGAAAACGATCAGATTGCGAGCCGGAAGAAAGAGAGGCAAACAACTCGTCCACATAGCTTTTGGTTACGACCGGATCCGCAGCGGTACCGGCGCCGCTTTCAGCGCCGAATATACCGGCACCGTTGAGCACCATTCCCAGTGCGATCAGAAGAACCAACGCCCCTGTAAGTACTTTTTTATCCATTATTGTCTCCTTCTCATCAGCCGCTGCACACCATATTTTGTGTTTCCTTCATGAAAAACGGGCATATATCATCATTATATATGCCCGTATTCCCGGTGTCAACGAATTGGGAAGCCGGCAGTTTATCGGCCGACCACATTCAGGAGCGCTCTGGGAATCGCAGATACGAGATCGCCTGCGATCAATCCGTACTGGCCCAGGCTTTCACTGGCCAGATCACCGGCCAAACCGTGGATAAACACACCGGCAACGGCAGATGAAAACGCTGCCAGTCCTGCCCGATTCATCTGCGCCGCGAATGCGGCGATGACGCCCGTCAGTACGTCGCCGGCCCCGGCAGTTGCCATGCCCGGATTTCCTGTGGTATTCTCATACAGGATCCCCTCAGGATCTGCCACCAGCGTCTCTGCGCCCTTCAGCACACAACAAACCTTGTGGGCCTGTGCCAGCGTAACGGCTGCCGCTTCTCTGTCGGCAGTCACGTCGCCCGGTTCGATGTGAAGCAGACGGGCTGCTTCTCCTTCGTGAGGCGTAATAATGATTCCCTTTCCGATTCCTTTCAGCGGAATCTGAAAAGCAGCGGCAGCATTCAATGCGTCTGCGTCAACCACCACGACTCCGGTGCAGTTATCCAGGACCAGTGACAGAAGCTGTGCCGTTTCAGGTGTCCTCCTTAATCCGGGACCAATCGCCACAGCATCGTATCGCCGCAGGTCTTCGGCAGTGAGTCTTCGACTGCAGCACATGGCTTCCGGAACACCGCAGTGGATCACCGGGAAATAGACAGGGTCGCAGGCTACTGTCACCAGGCCTGCCCCACTTCGCAGCGCAGCCCGCGCACAGAGTACGGCGGCACCCATCATCCCGGCGCTCCCCGCAGCGATCAGTACGCGGCCGTAATCC
>DPKU01000079.1 GCA_003542355.1 Clostridiales bacterium
CCAGGAAGCGCGCCGAAATAACCGGCGATGGGCGCCAGGGTGGAGCCGAAGAGGATCGAGATCACCGATACGGTCCCATAGGGTTCGTGGACGTTGACCACACAGGCCAGAAAGGCGCCAAGAAAGATCGGCATCGTATTTCTGGGGTGGTTGCCGAAGGCCGAAAAGCCCATGACCGTAAAAATCGCGCCCACGGTGGGACCGTTGAGCGAACAGCCGATCGTCACCACGTACAGCCATGCAATCGAACCCATGATCGCAACATTGATCAGGGTCAGCCCGTAACCGCACTTTTTCACGAAGTCCGTGCGAAGCCGCCCCGAATAGGTCATCAGCTTCCAATAGCCATGAAAGGACCATTTATTCTGACGCAGTCCGGACAGGAGCAAAATCGCAAAGAGCGATAAAAGAAGCACACTCAGAGCCACGTCGTTGCCGCAGGACAGGATCAGCACGGTTTCCACCTGCAGATCGAACATGCGCAGGATGCCGGCGGCGAACATGCCGATGAGACCGGCCGTGAAGCCGACATTATAAAGATTATATCCGTGATGGAAATTCATGCAGGCCTTGGAAAGGGGAACGATCACAAAGCCCACGATCACGCCGGCGGCATAACCGGCCAGAATACCAATGCTCCGGGGCAGGCCCAGGCCGAAGCTCAGTTCGCTCACCAGGGGACCAAGAGACGTGGCAAACAGGCTGGTGAGGACCACATCCCGGAACGGGATCACCTGAACCCGGGCGTAGAGAAGAACGCCCAGCGTGATCGGAATGGAGTTGAACAGATTCTTTCCAAAGAGTGCGAAGCCGCACATCGTCACCAGGCCGGCGATGGCGCCGCCATCCATTTTTACGTCGGTCACCCGGAGCAGGAGCAACGACAACAGGCCGATCGTGCCGCTGTTGAACAAAGCGGCGCCCACCCCGGCGATCTCCATGTAATCGGTAAGCAGATTACTGGGAGAAAACAGGATGCGCTGGATGCCGGCTGCAATTTGAGCGGGGCTGTCAAAAAAGAAAGAAGCGATCGCGAGAAAAGAAAAAAACATCGCCATGTGGGCGTAGCTTCCTTGCGTGCGTCGGGTGTGAATGGCCATAAAGTTCTCCCCCTGGCGCAGTGTTGCCAAGTAACATTTTATCGAATTTGTACTGATATTATACCTTGATTCGAGGTTTCCAATCAATTCTTTTTTGCATTTTGCAATTTCATCAAATATATTGCGGAAAGGAAACGTCCGGGTCCTTTCGGTTTGTTGACTTTATCGAAATTTCAAACTATATTGAAAGCATGCTGAATGAAAAGATTGAAGGAGCTGCGATGAACGACATGGAAAAAAGCCAGCTGTTGAGCCGGCATTTTGAGCCTTGGGACAGGATGGACGAAGCGGATCAGAAGGATTTGCTCGCCCACGCCATGCTGATGAACTACCCGAAGGGAACGAACCTCCACAGCGGAGAAAGCAACTGCGTGGGACTCTTTCTGATCCTGAAAGGAAGCCTGCGAACCTATATGCTTTCGGAAAACGGGAAGGAAGTGACCCTTTACCGGCTTTCAGAAGGTGATATGTGCGTGCTTTCGGCTTCCTGCGTTCTGTCAACGATCACCTTTGACGTCCACGTGGATACTGAGGTGGACACCCAGCTGCTGCTGATTCGGGCCACGTATTTCGAAGCGCTGTCGGAACGGAACGAACGTGTGGAATGCTGGGCCTACAAACTGGCCGCAGAGCGCTTCTCCGATGTGATGTGGGCCATGCAGCAGGTCCTGTTTATGAGTATGGACAAGCGACTGGCCATCTTCCTGTGGGACGAGATGACTCGTACCGGAAACGAACTGCTGACGATCACTCACGAACAGGCGGCTCGCTACGTGGGCAGCGCCAGAGAGGTGGTGACCCGCATGCTCAAATATTTTGCCTCCGAAGGAATCGTTGAGCTGTCCCGCGGAGGCATTAAGATCGTGGATAAATCGAAACTTCGTTCCCTTACGCAATAAATTCTGTGATCATCTTCTGCAGATCCGCTTTCGGCCGGGCGCCTACGGCGGTTTTTACGACCTTTCCGCCCTTCACCACGGTGAGCATGGGAATGCTCATCACCTGGAAGGCCCGGGCCAGCTCTGGCTGTTCATCTACGTTCACCTTGCCGATCTTTGCGCCTTTCACTTCTCCGGCCAGCTCGTCGATCAAAGGCAAGACCATCTGACAGGGGCCGCAGCGGGGGGACCAGAAGTCCAGCAGCACCGGGGTCTCCGATTGCAATACTTCTTTTTCAAAATTATCTTTCGTTATGATCAATGCAGACATTTCATTTCTCCTTTTTCCGGTTGTACATTCTATGATATGTCCATTGTACTTTTTTTCCGGAAAATATCCGTGAGCAGATCACACAACGACTAAATGAACAGGTTCACATTGGATTCCTCGGCATCGCCCAGGTAGGCGCCAACGCCGCCCAATTCCACGCCGGGGATCAGCTCTTCTTCCTTGATGCCCATCACGTCCATGCTCATGGTGCAGGCCACGATCTTGACACCGGCTTCCATGGCCTTGCGGATGAGTTCTTCCAGAGAGTCCACGTTTTTGTCCCGCATCACCTTCCGCATCATGGCGGTGCCCATGCCGGCCATGTTCATTTTCGACAGCTTCAGTTTTCCTGCGCCCCGGGGCATCATGCCGCCGAACATGGCTTCGATAAAGCTCTTTTTCACGTTCTGCGGCTGGGCTTTTCT
>DPKU01000179.1 GCA_003542355.1 Clostridiales bacterium
ATCCGATCGCCTTCTGTGCGAATGCATCGACTCAAGCGCATTTGAAATTCTGAAATAAAAGAAGAGAAATGCGATGCGAAAACGCATAATTGTGGTTTTCGCATCGCACGATTGGGGTAAAAACACTATGTTATTGTTTTAAGTATTCTTTTGCCAGGGCATAGGCACCTGCAGCAGAGAGCGGTATGTCTTCTCCGCCGACTCTTTGAACCGGCCCGAAGGACCCGTCTCGCTCCAGAAGATCCCCCAGCGCCCTGCCGGCTGCGGAATCTCCGCACACAACCACGCTGCTGTCTTTTTCAAATCTCACAGCCGAGGAGTGTTTCAATGCTGTTACATCCTGGCTCAGGATGGCTCCTAAAAGGAAATTTGCAATCTGTGCCGGCTTCTTTTCAGTAAATTGATTCAGGATCCTGGCGGAAAATGCAGCTCTGCTGAAGCCGACTTCCATGGAAGTCTCGAATCCTCTGATCACCATCTCTTTATCATAAGTATCAGACTGCACATAGGATTTCTTGACTGCGTCAGCCAGAATCGTATATTCAGTGATACAGGTCAGCAGCTCACCCGCCAATGTGGTGAGGCAGCCGGTGATCTGTCCGGCAGGATCAACTGAAACAAACTTCGTGTGTGAACCCGGCAGGATCAATAAACAGGATTTTCTCGGCGTCAGCTTCTCCAATACAGCCATCGTCTCCACTTCTTCGCCCCGCATGATGTCCATAGCTTCAAAGTTATTCTCACCCACGCGTGCAACCGCATTTTTTATACCGGGTATGAAATGGATCGGGCGCGTACTGACAGCATCGATGACAACCGCCCGTATACCTTTGACCAGATCCTGCTTCCCTGCAGGCGCTGTCACATGAGGAAGCTCATACAAGCCTACATTGGAAGTGATCATGCCTCCTGCGATGATCATTCTTACATCATCGACAGATACGCTCCTCTCGGCAAGCAAGTTGTTCAAGCCTTCCCGCACAGCGTCCTGAAGCACATGATTATGGCCGTCCATGGCTGAGTTCCGAACACCAACTGCGGCCCGAAAAGAGTGCAGGCACACGCCCTGATCATCCCATAGGTACATTCTGGTGTTGCTCGTTCCCGAATCTATCGTAACGATGTATCCCATTGACCGGTCCTCCTCTTATTCCCAAAGTCTGTATTGCATGGCACGATTGGTGATTTCCTTGAATGCCCCTTTCCGGGCAAGCTCCGGATCCACCAGACCGGAGGCCACACCCGTCCCGATGGCGCCTGCGTCCAGATATGCCTGCTGATTTTCGGAGGTAATGCCGCCTACCGCCAAAAATCGGACATGACTGAGGGGCGCGGCAAGGGCTTTGATATAAGCAGGGCCCAGCATTCCGGCAGGAAAAACCTTGATCAGAGAAGCGCCTGCCTGGACGGCCAGGACTGTTTCCGTTGGCGTAAAAGCTCCCGGTATGGGTTCCGCACCCACTGCCAACGCCGCCCGGATCACCTGTGGATCCGTATTCGGCGCCAGCATGAACGCAGCTCCTGCAGCGGCAGCGCTGCGCACTTCTTCTCCAGACATCACTGTACCTGCGCCGATACCCAGTTTATCTCCAAATCGGTCAGTCAAGGCTTCAATAAGGGCGCAGGTCTTTGGGATCCGATCCGGATCCTGTTGGTCGAAGGTGATTTCCAGAAGTCGGATACCTCCTTCGTATAACGCTTCCGCCATGGGAAGCGTCAGCGCTTCCGGCACCCCTCGAAATATGGCGATGGTCTTGTACCGTTCGATGCGCTCAAGTGTTTCATTTTTCATAGTAACCATCCCTTTTGCACAGCAGTCACCGGGGGGCTTCATCGCTTCCAAATTCATCTCTATAACGCCCTTCTGCCTCTGCCTTTGCCAAATTTCTAGTGATTTTCCGCTGATTGAGCAAGGAAATGATCAGAGAAGCCACCGCAGCAAGAAGCAGTACGGTGCAGATCGGTCTGGTGTAGATGAAGTCGAAGTTTCCGCTGCTGATTACGAGATATCTGCGAAGGTTTCGCTCGGCCATAGGCCCGAGGATCAAGGCCAGCAAGATCGGAGACAACGGATAATGATATTTCTGGAAAAGATATCCGATGATCCCGAATATGATAGTGATGTACACATCCACGATGTTGTTGCGCATCGAGTAAGAACCGACCAGAGACAAGATCATGATACAAGGGAGCAACAACTTTTTATCGATGGATATGACCCGGGCAAATACTTTCATGCCCAGCGCGCCGACAATGAATACACAGAAGCATCCAACGATCATCGCGGCAAAAATGTTATGCACATCCGGCAAATGTTCCAGGTACATCAGCGGACCGGGCTGGAGTCCCTGCATCGTAAGCGCGCCCAGGAGGATCGCTGTCACCGCATCGCCCGGCACGCCAAGAGAAAGCAACGGGATCATGGCGCCGCCGGCGCAGCCGTTATTGGCGGCTTCGGGAGCCGCAACCCCTTCGATGGCTCCATGGCCAAAGTCTTCCGGTGTCTTTGATGATCTCTTTGCCTCCCCGTAAGCGACAAAGGCTGCAATGTCACCTCCGGCTCCGGGAATTGCACCGATAAAGCATCCGATCAGACCGGATTTGATGATCGTTGGGAAACACTTGATAAAATCCTTTCGGGCAGGAAGGATCCGGTCGACTTTTGCATTGATTTTTTTTGCTGATATGATCTTCTCAGCGCCGGCCAACACCTCGGATACCGCAAATAGGCCGATCAGCGTAGGAATGAACGGCGGCCCCTCATACAACTCCATGCGGCCGAATATAAATCGCGGCAGCCCGTTGATCGGATCCGATCCGATCGTACTGAGAAGCAATCCGAAAAAGGCGGCCATCAAACCTTTGGAAATAGAATTTCCGGAAATCGCAATAATGATGCTCAGTCCAAAAACGGCCAGTGAAAAGAATTCCGCACTGCTGAATTTCAAGGCAAATTTCGAGATCTGCGGTGATAGAAATATCATGACAGCGACGCCGATAAAGCTGCCGCTGACCGAAGATATCAGGCTCATGGATAAAGCTCTGCCGGCCTCGCCTCGCTGTCCCATGGGATATCCGTCCATGGCAGTCGCAGCAGCAGCCGGCGTGCCCGGCGTCCGGATCAGGATCGCCGGAATCGAACCGCCGTACATCGCTCCCAGGAAGATGCCAAGAAGCATACCCATGGAGTTGATCAGATCCATCCCAAAAGTGAACGGTACCAGCAGCGCAACACCCATGGTGGCAGTCAAGCCGGGCAAAGCGCCAAGCACAGTGCCCCCGGCAACGCCTATGAATATTGCCAGGATCACATCTGGCTGTGTCACAGCGGCAAAACTTTGTAACAATCCATCCATACTTTTCTGCCTTTCTGTTTAAAGCGCAAGCTCCATCTTACCCATAAAGCAACCTGCTGCGCTCAGCGCAAGATAAATTTGAGAATTCCCATGGGCAGCGTGATCCCAAGCACATTCTTGAAAATATAAAATACGACGATCGGCGCAATCACAGAGACCAGCAACATTTGCTTCCATTTTCGATTTCCGAGCACAAATGTCACGGCGAAGAGATAGAGCATTCCCCCTAGTATGAAACTCAGCGGCTTCATGACTAGGGCATAGATCATGGTAGCTGCCAATATGAGAACAACTCTTTGCATAGCAGGTTTTCGCAAGGAAATGGAGTCGAACTGTTCCCCTTTTTCGCTCATGTACGCGATGAGCATCATACTCAGGCTGGCCGCGATCAATCCCAGCACCAGAACCTTCGGAAAGAAATCCGAATTGAGCGTAATGGTCGGATCCTCCGGAAATTTATCAGCCTGAAACCAAACCCATATTCCGAATATGATTGCCGCAGTGCCGCTGATGAGATTTGCCCGCAATCCTTTCTGCTTCATTGGTATTCTCCTTCATGTTTATGAGGATATTTGTGCAAATGCAGAGAAGACTGCGCATGCGCAATCGACTCTGCATTTGTATACGTAGTTCAATCTTACGATACTGATTACGTTTATTCGATCAAGCCCAGAGTCTTCATCGTATTTTCCACAGAAGCAGCATTTTCTGCGAGGAATGCCTTAAAATCTTCGGTGTTCTGATACGCCAGGCCCAATCCCAGGCTGGTGGCCAGTTCCTGGAAGTCGGCATCTTCGTAAGCTTCGGTGAATGCTTCGACCAGGATCGCTTTGATCTCGTCCGGTGTTCCGGTGGGAACAGCAAGTCCCCTCCATGTTCCGAACACAACATTATAGCCTTCTTCCGTAAATGTGGGAACTTCGGGGAAGTTGGGATTTCTTTCCTCAGCCATGACTGCCAGGATCTTCATCGTTCCGGCTTTCACTTGAGAGAGGACTTCTGCGGAGGACACTGCAACAGCATCGATGTGACCGCCGGCCAGATCGGTGACTGCGGGGGCTGCTCCGTCATAGGGGATATGATTGAACGTAACACCACATTCCTGCTCCGCAACACCGGCTGCAAGATGCCAAACGCTTCCGGGGCCCGCATTGCCGACTGTCACTTCGCCGGGATGCGCTTTGCAATATTCAAGGAATGCTTCGAGTGTGTCATAAGGTGCGTCGATGGGTACGGTAATGGCCGCCGCATCCATGTTCAGACGAAGAAGCGGGTCCAAATCTTCGTATGTGAATTCGACCAGGCCCTGAGGCGGAAGCGAATTCAGCTCGAAGGTGATCATGCCGATCGTGTATCCGTCAGGCTCCGCCGCAATAATGGCTCCATGGCCGGTAGCTCCGCCGCCGCCGGTAGTGTTGCTCACAGTGATGGTTTGCCCAAGGATCGGCTCGGTCGCTGCGCAGATCGCCCGAAGGAACGTATCTGTGCCGCCGCCGGCAGACCAGGGACAGATCGCTGTGATCGTAGCTGTAGGATAATCGATTTCTTCGTCCACTGCGGCGCCTCCGCCGCAACCGGCAAGCAGGCTCATGCATAGTACTGCTACCAGCAGGAATGACCAAAATTTCTTCATGTTACCCTCCTTTTAGGATGAACGTTTCGTTCATCAAGCTCGTTCAGATGAATTCATTATACCATCTTCCCCTATTTTACGCATACAATCACAAAAAATCAACGAAATATTTTTGCCAAATTTATGATTGCTCCGCAAATAATCTATATTTTTCTTCAAAAAGCGATGCATGGGTGCATAATATTCAAGATTGCATCGCGGCAACGTTGCGGCAGCGACAGCTTTGTGGTATCATTCTACATGAATTTGCGACTTACACTGCGTATATTTAATAAGAAAGCATTTCCACTTGTTTCAGGGAGGGCTTATGTGTCCTAAAAATGAAAATCATGTCAAAAATACATCAACATCAGACGACACCACACCTCAAATAAAAAAACAACTGGAGAACGAGAAAAAAATATCCGAAGATCTAATGGAGATACTGGAAGGTTCCTACGATGGCATTCTTGTGACCGATGGGGATGGAAATGTACTGTATGTGAATAATTCTTACGAGCGGATCGCTGAGATCAAACTCACCGATCTGATCGGACGGAACATGAAAGAGTTGATCAATCCCGTATGGATGCCAAACTCAGTCGCTTTCGTGGTGGCAGAACAGAGGCAACCCGTATCCAAAAGACAGATCACCAAATCCGGGAAAAACATCATTGTGACAGGGCGTCCCGTTTTCGGGAAAAAGGGAGACATCAAGAAAATCGTCATCAATGTCCGGGATATCACCGAGATCTATGAATTGCGCGAAGAACTGCTCAAAGCCCGCACCCGGGAGCAGATCCTTTCCTCCAGCTATGATTTTTCAGAAATGATCGCCAAAGGCGATCACAAAGTGATCGCAGTATCTGAACAAATGAAATCCATACTCAATACTGCCGAGAAAATTGCGAATTTTCAGGCAACTGCGCTGATCACTGGAGAATCCGGTGTGGGTAAAGAGGAAGTCGCCAAATATATCCACAAAAAAAGCTTGCGTAAAGAAAAACCCTTCATCACGATCAACTGCGGGGCCATTCCCCAAAATCTGTTGGAATCGGAGCTGTTCGGTTACGAGAAGTTCGCTTTTACCGGCGCGTCCCAGCGTGGAAAGACCGGTTTGCTGGAGTTGGCCAATGGCGGTTCGGTATTTCTGGATGAGATCGGAGAAACGTCACTTGACTTTCAAGTGAAGCTGCTCCGCGTGCTTGAATCCAAGGAAATCCGCCGTGTCGGCGGCTCCAAAGATGTGGAAGTGGATATTCGGATCATTGCTGCCACCAATAAATCCCTGGAAGAAATGGTGGAGAACGGAAGTTTCCGGGAGGATCTTTATTATCGCCTGAATGTTGTTCAGTTGCACATCCTGCCGCTGCGCAAGAGAACGGACGACATAGAGCCTCTGGCCCGGCTGTTTATCGCACACTTCAACAACAAATACCAGCAGAATAAGGTTTTGACAATGGACGTTATACAGGAGTTTCTCAGCTTCACATGGCCCGGCAATGTGCGGCAGCTGAAGAATGTGATAGAGAACATGATCATCCTGAGCAACAATGACTATTTGCAGGTGGACGACGTTCCCTGGCTGGCCGACAATGCGAAAGTCATCCGGAAGAATACGATCAAAGCGATCACGGCCAACGATGAACTATCCTTGTCCGAAGCGGTGGAAAATCTGGAAAAGCTTATGCTGGAACAGGCAAAAGCGAAATTTAAGACCACGCGGGAAATTGCGGCAGCTTTAAAAGTCGATCAGTCCACCATCGTACGAAAAATGAAAAAGTACGATGTATAGTGTTGGCAATCAAATTGCATAGTAATAACTGCATCTTACTACTATAGCTATAACAGACACGGAGGATTCGATGCGTTATTTGAGTTTACAAATTGAAAATGGAATTGGCCTGATCAGTGTTCATCGACCCGAAGCTCTCAATGCGTTGAACCGGGAGATCATCGATGAGCTGGATGCTCTGCTGGACCAGATTCGGAAGGATCAGAGTATACATGTTTTGGTGTTGTGGAGCGAAACGAATTTCGCTGCAGGCTCTGACATCAAATCCATGGTGGAAATGACCGTGGAGGAAGCAGCCGACTTTATCTTCAGCCCCACGTACAACAAACTGGATCTTCTGGACATCCCCACCATTGCGGGTATCGAAGGCTATGCTCTGGGCGGCGCACTGGAGCTGGCTATGGCCTGTGATATCCGGTTTGCCTCTGAAAGTGCTAAATTAGGCTATCCGGAAATCAATCTTGGGATCATGCCCGGTGCGGGAGGGACCATTCGTACGCCTCTTAAGATCGGAAGTCCCTGGGCCAGAGAACTGATATTCTCCGGTGACATCATCGATGCGCACAGAGCACTCCAGATCGGCCTTGTGAACCGGGTTTATCACGATGACGAGCTGTTTACGGAAACTATGAAATTCGCAAAAAAACTGTCCGCAAAAGCTCCTTTGGCCATGAAGCTGATCAAACAGACCATGCGGGAGGGGCTGGCTTGTGCCGATCCACTGGACGGAGTGGGCATCGAAATGAAAAACTGGGCTACGCTTTTTGCTACAGAAGACCAGAAGGAAGGTATGCGGGCTTTCATCGAAAAGAGAAAGCCGGAATACAAGGGAAAATAATCATGAAAGGAAAAGAAATGAGTATGGTGAAGTTGGAAAAGACAGAGCAAATCGGCATTATTCGCATCGACCGTCCTGATGCAATGAATTCTTTGAATGAACAGGTTTTGACGGAACTCAGCGCTGAACTCGAGAAGGCGGAGTCAGACCCGGAGATCAGAGCAGTCATCATCACCGGAGAAGGGAAAGCTTTTGTCGCAGGCGCAGATATCGCCAGAATGCAGGAGCTCGACGAACAGGCGGGTTTTGACTTTG
>DPKU01000016.1:0-27813 GCA_003542355.1 Clostridiales bacterium
GGAAGTACCGGATCTGCCTTTCCCCAAAGGGCTGTATGGACCAGATCATGATCGGACGCAAAAGCAATGTCCTCTTCGTCAAATACGATGGTTTCCAATACACCTTCGATATATTCTCCGTGGATCCTGTCCGTTCCGTTCATATCCATGTAAGTGATCGCAGTTGGACCGGAGCCGATTTTCAGGTGAGAGATATCGACGCCTTCCTTTGCAAGCGCATTCCGCATCCAGACACCGTTGGCGTCGTTTCCCGTGGTGCTGATCACGGAAGCCGGCGTGCCCAGTTTGATCAGATTGACTGCAGTATCTACAATATTGCCCGTGGGATAACGTCTGTCCAGGCGCTGGTAGAAGTCGATGCAGTTGTCTCCTATGCATGCAATTTTCATCTAAAGGGCCTCCTTACAGGTCTCTGAAGTGGAACTTTTTTTTACCGCTGCTATATGGCGCTACGATCTGACCCTTGCCGTGGACCAAGTATTTATAAGTGGTAAGGCCTTCGAGCCCCACGGGTCCCCGGGCATGGAGCTTCCCTGTGGAAATGCCCACTTCTGCACCAAAGCCGTATCGAAAACCGTCAGCAAAACGAGTGGAACAGTTGTGCATGACGGAGGCGGAATCCACAAGGGAGAAAAACGTGGCCGCTTCTGCGGGATCCTCTGTCAAGATAGCGTCGGTGTGGGCAGATCCATAGCGGTTGATGTGATCGATGGCTTCTTTCGTGGAGGATACGATTTTTACAGCCAGGATGCGATCCGCAAATTCGGATCCAAAATCCTCATCCGCTGCAGGTGTACAGGGGATGATCTGAGCTGCTTTCACATCGCCTCTGATTTCCAGTTCTTGATCGCCCAGACCCTCCAGCAGCGCCGGCAGAAAGACCGGAGCGATGCTTTCGTGAACCAGAAGTGTCTCTGCGGCATTGCATACCACGACATATTGAAGCTTGGAATCCAGTACGACAGGAACCATCTGTGATACGTTTGCCGATGGTCCCACATAGACATGACACACGCCGGAAGCGTGTCCCATGACCGGGATCTTCGTATGATCCATGATATAGGAGACAAATTCATTGGAACCTCTTGGGATCAGCAGGTCGATGGAGCCTTCGCAGTCCAGGAGTTCATCGATCTGGCTCCGGCTTTCCAGCAGCGTCAGGAAATGAGGATCGATCCCGCAGCTGCAGGCTGCTTCGAAAATGATGCGGTACAGGATCCGGTTGGTGTGCATCGCTTCGCTGCCGCCTTTCATCAGCGCGCAGTTTCCGCTTTTTAGGCACAGCGTAGCGATCTGGACCAGTGCATCAGGCCTGGATTCGAAGATGACGCCGATGACGCCGATGGGGCAGGTGATCCGTTCCAGTGTCAGATCGGTATCCATTTCTCTTCGCAGCAGAAGTCTGCCCAGAGGGTCGGGCAATGCGATCAGCTCATCGATGCCATCCAGCACAGACTGCAGCTTCGCCTCATCAAAACGAAGACGTTTTAGGATGGGGTCGGGAAGTCCGCTTTGGCTGCCCGCTTCCAGATCGATCCGGTTTTCGTTGTAAATTACTTCCCGATCCGCCCAAAGAGCAGCTTTGACGGCGCTTAGCGCTTCATTTCGAAGTGATTCAGCAGAACTTGCCAGGTTGACGGAAAACAATTTTATGTCTCTTGCCAGTTCTTTTAAATTCTTGGTCATATGTTCAGTTCCTCCTTCATCAGCGCTTCGATGGATTCTCGAATCAGGGTGCATACAGACCGATCGAAGGTCTGTCCTGCGTCTTTCAGGACCAGGCGGCCGTGATGAAAACCGCCCATAGCTTCAAATTTTTCCGAAGAGACCGGCAGCGCATTCAAATCCGCAAAGGTCAGACCTTCTCTTTGTTCGCATAAAATATGAAAGGTCAGGGAGCCGTCTCCGGGATCGTATTCCAGGTCGTAATTGCTTCCGTAAATGGATGCGGGCAAAAGCCCTTTATCTGTGAGACCGCTAGCCGTAAGCCGCAGTCCGGTCCAGTTGATTTTATTGATATGGATGTTTCGGGAGGCTCCTTTGATCAAAAACCCCTGTTCGGCAGCGATCCTGTGATAGGGTAAAAAGGAAAGCGTATCAGCGATTTTGAACAGCTGGGATAGGTCATCCCGGTTGTGGAGCAGCATAGCCCGCTTGTCGTCGGGCTCTTTGGTCAATACATATTTTCGATACAGTTGCGCTGATTGGGCGCCGCTGATCCTATCTTCGCGGCTTTCCGAAAGCCCCAGTGCAACTTCGACGGATTTCTGCTTGAGGCTGGGAAGCAGCGCAGCCTGGGGCCAGTACAATTTGAGCCAGCGATACAGATCGATGGACTGGTAGGGCGTGCGGTTCGTCGGGATCCCGTATCGGCCGGCGCGTCTGAATAAAAAGGGCCAATCGAAGGAATCGCCGTTGTAAGTGATGACAGCGTCAAACTGCCGAAGGTCGTCCAGTGTCTTCTGTATCACTTCTGCTTCCTGTGACGGATCTTCCGCGAAGTGCTGGATCACTGCCTGATCGCTGACAGAATAAATACCGCCCAGTACCATGTTGTCACTGGAGGGATACAGGCCGGTGGTTTCGATGTCGAACACGGCAGTTTTCAAGCCGGAAAGATAAATATTATTTTTCATGGAGCCATTTTACCATAATAAAACAAAAAACAAAACAAGCCACAGGGGAGTGGCTTGTTTTGTTCAAAAGGGGTATTGGGATTAGAGATTATTGTGGTTATCAGGGGGATAGCCACACTGAAATAATAACAAGGATTATTATGAATTGCAAGGCAGAACAATAAAAAAAAACGATTTCTTATGGAATTGACAGAATACATAGACAAGAAGGGTGCGGGCGAGTAAAATTGATGTGTATTTCAAGTCGAAGCGAGACTTGAGAAGAGAGAAAACTCAGGAGGAAAAAATGAACGCGAAAATAGCCAAAAGAGTAGAGGAGATCGCTCTTGACTTAGCAAGTACCCTCAGTGTGGTGGAAACCCATGGAGAAGTGGAGATCGCCGAAAAGGTGCACGGTATATTTGCCGGAATGGACTACTACAAAGCAAATCCGCAAAATTTGTATTACGTAGATGCGAAAGATGATGCGTTGGGACGGAAAAGCGTCATCGCTATTTTGGAAGGCGGCAAAGCCAAATCCGACAAGACCGTTTTGATGATCGGACACATCGACAGCGTTGGAGTATCCGATTATGGCAATTTAAAAGAATATGCCAACCAACCGCTGAAACTGACGGAAAAATTCAAGGAGCTCGAACTGCCTGGGGCAGTCAAGGCGGACCTGGAATCCGGCGAGTATCTGTTCGGCCGGGGTTTGTTCGACATGAAAGCCGGAGATGCCATGATCATGGCCATTATGGAAATGATTTCGGAAGATATCGACAACTTCGAAGGAAATCTGGTGTTTGCAGCGGTGTGCGACGAAGAAGGAAATTCTGCCGGCATGCTCAGCTGCGTCGGAGAATTCGGTCGCATCCGAGCCCAGAGAGGATATGATTATCTGGCGTTGCTGGATGCCGATTACATTACAGAAGAATATGAAGGCGATCCCAACAAATATATCTATATCGGAACGGTAGGGAAAGTGATGCCAACGTTCTATGTCGTTGGAAAAGAGACACATGTGGGCGAATCATTTAAAGGGATCGACCCCAATCAGATCGCTGCTGCCATCACCGGGCGGATCAATCTGAATCCGGAATTTTCTGATGTGGCCGACGGCGAGGTGACACTGCCTCCGATCACATTGAAGCAAAGAGACCTCAAGACCGAATATTCCGTGCAGATCGCAAAGAGTGCTGTGGTATTTTTCAATTATGCAACCCATTGCAGCACACCGGAGATCGTTCTTGAAAAAATGCTCAAGGNNGAATTTAAGCCTTTGCCCTGGGTCCCCAGAGTGATGTCCTTTGATCAACTCTGTATCACCGTTCGCCGGGAAGTGCCCGGTCTGGACGAAATGATCTATGCGAAAGCCCGCGAGCTCATGAAGGAAGACATGGATTCCAGAGATCGCAGCACGAGGATCGTGGAGTTTGTCCACAACCTTTGGTCAGACAAGAATCCGGTGGTCATCGTGTATTTTTCACAGCCGTACTATCCGCATGTCTACGTGGAAGGAAAGTTGCCCAAAGAAAAAGCGTTGCTGGAGGCCGTGGAGGCTGCTGTCAAAGAAACCAAATCCGACTATCAGCTGGGATTCAAGAAGTTTTTTCCCTATATTTCTGACCTCAGCTATGGAGCGGTTCCGGTGGAAGAAGGCGTTGTGGATACATTCCAGGAGAACATGCCCGGCTATGGCATCACCTACGATCTTCCTTTCGAAGAAATCCGCGCACTGAATTTGCCGGTCCTGGACATCGGCGCCTTCGGAAAGGATGCGCACAAGTTTACGGAGCGGATCGAGAAGAAATATACCTTCAACGTAGCGCCGGAGCTGCTGTACCGTACCATTATCAATTTAATGAAATAGCATATTCGGCTCCCTCCGGGAGCAAAGACAAGGAGAAACATAGCAACCATGAAACAAGCAATCGACAAACTGTTTAAAAACGGCACCATTTATACCCTCGAAAATGAAGGAACTACTGTAGAAGCCCTGGGCGTTGACAAGGGAAAGATCGTCTTCGCCGGTACGGCTGCAGAAGCTGACGCGCAATATGAACCCAAAGAATCCATCGATCTGCAGGGGAACGTGCTGCTGCCCTCCGTGGGTGACTCGCATCTTCATTTCTATGCGTACTGCCAGACACTTACTACTGTGGACCTGGCCGGATGTACGACACGGAAGGAAGCATTTGAACGCTTAAAGAAAAAAGCGGACGAAACACCGAAAGGCATGTGGATCAAAGGCTCCAATTTTGATCAATCCAAATGGAAGGATTGCGAAGATAAGCTGCCTACAAACAAAGAACTGGACGAAGTGACCACGGATCATCCGCTGGTCATCAAACGCTGCTGTCTCCACGCGGTTGTGGCAAATACGCTGGCAATGGAAGAAGCAAAGATCGGCAACGGGTACATATTCGGACCCGGCGGGCTGGTGGAATTGAATCAGGACGGCTCGCCCAACGGGATCTTCCGGGAGCAAGCTTCCAAAATTTTTGACGACATCGTGCCGGATCCCTTGCTGGACAAAGAGATCAAGGCAAAGCTGATGGCTCAGGTCTTAAAAGAGGCTTCCGCCATGGGCATCACCATGTTCCACACCTATGCCGCAGCGATCTGGAATTTCAGCGAAGATCTGGAGACCTATCAGGAACTGGATCAAAAGGGTCTTCTGCCGGTCCGTATGAGCATCTGCCTGGACGAATTGTACGAAAAGCCCGTATTGACAGAGGCTGAGAAAAATGACCCTTACAGAAAAGTGCAGTACGGGACATTCAAGATTTTTACGGACGGATCCTTCGGAGCACGCTCCGCCGCTTTGATGGAGCCATACAGTGACGATCCCTCCACAAAAGGGATCATGGTCATCGAGCAGGACGATTTGAACGAAGTGACCCATAAGGCTTATGTAAACGGCCTGCAGCCGGCCACCCACTGCATCGGAGACGGCGGACTGGAAGCATCGATCCAGGCCATCGAATATACGCTGGAACGGTGCAAAAGAGAAGGATGGACGGACGCGGACATCGCAGCACAGCTGCCGTTCCGGCTGATCCATGTGCAGCTCTGCAGTGCGAGTCAGCTCGCCAGGCTGAAAAAACTGCCCGTTATTTTCGACATTCAACCGGTATTCTTGTGCACAGACCTGCATTGGATCGAGCAACGGCTGGGCAAAGAAAGAATGAAAGATGCTTATACGTGGAAACGTTACATCGACGAAGGGTTTATCTGCTGCGGAAGCTCAGACTGCCCTGTAGAAAGCTTCAATCCCTGGATCGGCATCTATGCCGCCGCTACGCGTCAGGATCTGGATGGAACACCGGAAGGTGGATGGTATCCCGAGGAACTGGTGTCGATTTATGAAGCATACTGCATGTTTTCAAAGAATGTACCCTACGCAAACGGCGAACAGGACTACATGGGTACTTTGGAAAAAGGCAAGTTTGCCGATATGATCGTGATCGACAGGGATCTTTTCCAGCGCCCGGCAAATGACATTCTCAACGTCAATGTATTAAAGACCTATCTTGCCGGAGACGAAGTCTACAGCGCATAATTCCGTCATTTCAAACGCTGCGGCAGGCTGTATTTCGTCTGCCGCAGTGATATTCACAGAGAGAACGTTATGAAACATAAAATAGACACATTATTTACGAACGGAAAGATCTATTCCCTCGAATCGGAAGGCACTTACTACGAAGCGCTGGGAACCGACCGGGGACGGATCGTCTACACAGGAACTGCAGCTGATGCGGAAGAACGGTTCGATCCCCGTGAGCGCATCGACCTTCAGGGCCGAACCATGCTGCCGGGAATGGGCGATTCCCACGTTCATTTTTATGCCACCTGCCAAGCGTTGACTACCGTGGATCTCCTGGGCTGCAAAACCAAAGCGGAAGCCATCGGGCGGCTGCGAAAGCGAGCCGCCGAGACTCCGGAAGGGACATGGATCAAAGGCTCCAATTTCGATCAGTCGAAATGGACCGATGCCGACGACAAACTCCCCACCCGGCAGGATCTGGATCTGGCGAGCACCCGTCATCCCATCGTGATCAAGCGGATCTGCTTGCACGCAGCGGTTGGTAATACACTGGCCGTCCAGACCGCAGGCATTCCCGACGGCTATGTGTTCGGCACCGGCGGACTTGTGGAGCTGGAAGCAGACGGAAGACCGAATGGCATTTTCAGAGAACAGGCCTCCAAGCTGTTCGACGACGTGATTCCGGATCCATTGCTGGACCCGGCCAATCGCGGGATCTTAATGAAAAAGGTTTTCGATCAAATCTCTTCGTATGGCGTGACCATGATGCATACCTATGCGGCAAAGATCTGGAATTTCGCAGAAAGCACAGAGATTTATGAGGAATTAGACAGAGAAGGTCTGCTTCCGGCCCGGATGAGCATTTGCCTGGATGAACCTTTTGAACCGCAGACGTTATCCGAAGTGGAGCAAAAGGATCCATTCAGAAAAGTACAGTATGGCTCCTTCAAGATCTTCGTGGACGGCTCCCTGGGCGCCCGCTCTGCAGCATTGTTTGAACCTTACGACGATGCGCCGGAAACCAGGGGACTCTTTGTGATCGATCAGTTGGATCTGAACGAAAAGACCTACCAGGCATACCGAAAAGGCCTGCAGCCGGCGATACACTGTATCGGCGATGCGGGTACGGATGCAGTCCTGCAGGCGATCGAGTATACCCTGGATCGCTGTAAAGCCGATGGAATGACTCAGGCCGCCCTGGATTCCCTGCCGCCGTTCCGACTGATCCACGCCCAGCTGCTGAACGATGACGTGATCCTGAGAATGAAGGGTTTGCCGCTGATCTTTGATCTGCAGCCGGTCTCCATGTGCACGGATATGCACTGGATGGAACAGCGGGTAGGCAAGGAACGCTCAAAATACGCGCACATGATCGCGACGCTGCTGAACATGGGATTCATCCTGACCGGAAGTTCCGACGCTCCAGTGGAGAGTATCAGCCCCTGGCCCGGCATTTATGCGGCGGCCACAAGGCAGGACCTGGACGGCACGCCTGCAGGCGGCTGGAATCCGGAAGAAAAAATTTCATTATATGAAGCGGTCTGCATGTTTTCCAAGAATATACCCTATGCGATCTGTCAGGAGGATTTGACCGGCACGCTCACCTGCGGGAAATTTGCCGATATGATCGTGATCGATCGGGATGTGTTCGAAAGACCTGCGGAAGATGTGTTGAATGTCAAGGTTCTGAAAACTTACCTTGCCGGAAAAGAAGTGTACTCAGCCTAATTTGAAATGACGAGGAGCGCCTGAATGAATCATGAACAATACGACCATCCGTTGATTACCCGGTATGCCGGAAAAGAAATGATCCGGCTGTTTTCGCCTGACACGAAGTTTTCCACCTGGCGCAGGCTTTGGCTCGCGCTGGCTGAAGCACAAATGGAGCTGGGGCTGCCCATCCAGGCCGATCAGGTGGAGGAAATGAGAGCCCACGTAACTGATATCAACTACGAAGACGCCGAGAGAAAAGAAAAAGAGATCCGCCACGATGTAATGGCCCATGTCTTTGCCTACGGGCTGCAATGCCCAAAAGCCAAACCCATCATCCATCTCGGTGCGACCAGCGCATATGTGGGCGACAACGGTGATTTGATCGTGCTGCGACAGGCGCTCCGGCTGATCCGCATCCGTCTGGTGCAGGTGATGGATCGCCTTGCAGCATTTGCCGCAGAATACAGGAATGAACCCACATTGGGGTATACGCACTTTCAGGCTGCTCAGCTCACAACGGTAGGGAAACGAGCTGCACTCTGGCTTCAGGATTTCTATCTTGATTTTTTGGAGATCGACCGCCTGGAAAAAACGATTCCCATGCGCGGCGCAAAAGGAACCACCGGCACCCAGGCTTCTTTCCTTGAGTTGTTCGAAGGTGATCACGATAAAGTGAAAAGGCTGGATGAGCTGGTTTGTGAGAAGATGGATTTTCAGCGCAGCATGCCGCTGACAGGGCAGACCTATTCCCGTAAAATCGATTTTTCGGTTTTGGCCGCATTGTCAGGGATCGGGCAGAGCGTTTCCAAGATGACCAACGACCTTCGACTGCTGGCACATTTGAAAGAAATCGAAGAACCTTTTGAAAAACAGCAGGTGGGCTCCTCCGCCATGGCGTACAAGCGAAACCCCATGCGCTCGGAGCGCGCAGCTTCGATCGCCCGTTATGTGATGTGTCTTTCCGACAACGGCGCATTTACTGCCGGAAGCCAGTGGTTTGAACGGACGCTGGACGATTCGGCCAATCGTCGCATGGTGCTGCCCGAAGCGTTTTTAGGGATAGACGCTTGTCTGGGGATCTGTACCAACATCTCCGGGGGATTGGTGGTGCATCCGAAGGTGATCCGCCGGCATATCCGGGAAGAGATGCCCTTTATGGCCACGGAGAACATCCTGATGGAGGCTGTAAAGAAGGGAGGGGATCGGCAGGATCTTCACGAAAAGATCCGTGTTCTATCCCGGAAAGCAGCAGGAAGAGTAAAGGAGGAAGGTAAAGAAAATGAACTTCTGGCCGATATAGCAGATGATCCGGCTTTCGGCTTGGATGCTGATGCACTGGAAGCGCTTCTGGATCCTGATAAATATACCGGAAGGGCCGCAGAGCAAACCTTGGAGTTTATCGACACTTATCTAAAAGAAATATTTGCAGACTACAAAGACGTATTGAATGAAACCGTTGAATTGAACGTATAGATAGTGAGAAGGCAGGTCAGCCATGACAGATGCAGCAGGATTGATCCGAGACAGCCGAAAGATCGTCGTCAAGATCGGAAGCAATACCCTGTCCACAGAAAAAGGGCAGGTCAACTATAAGAGACTTCACAATTTGGTGGAGCAGCTGGTTTCGTTTATGGACCAGGGAAAGCAGATCCTGATCGTTACGTCAGGCGCCGGCGTATGCGGCACGGCTGCGATCAACAAATGGAAGCGCAAGAGTGATATGAACTATAAACAGGCCCTTTGCGCCATCGGTCAGGTGGAGCTGATGATGGCATACAAAGAACTTTTCAAAGAGCACGGCCGGCACGTAGGGCAGATGCTTCTGTGCAACGATGACTTTGGAAACCAGAGCCGGAATCTTCACATCAGAAATACTCTTTTTACTTTGGTGGACGAGGGCGTCGTTCCCATCATCAACGAGAACGACAGTGTGACAGTCGATGAGATCAAAATCGGCGACAATGACACGCTCAGCGCGCTCACAGCCAGTCTGTGGGGTGCCGATCTGCTGATCATCCTGTCGGATATCGACGGCGTTTACGATAAAAACCCAAAAGAATATCCGGACGCAAAACTGATCGAAGTGATCCGGGACATCGACGAAACGGAAGCCACCATCCAGATCGGCATGACCAATGATTTCGGCACCGGCGGCATTACCACAAAGCTTTCTGCGGCCAGGATCGTCAACAAGGTGGGGATCCCCATGGCGATCATGAACGGATTTAAAAAAGATATCATAAAAGGGGTGCTGGAAGGAAAAGAAAAGGCGACAGTATTCCTTCCTGAGTAAATTGTGAAAAAAGGAGAGTCAGACACATGAAAATTGGATTGATCGGAACCGGAAACATGGGCGGAGCCATCCTTCGCGGATATACGAGCGCACATCCCAACGAAGCCGGGAACTGCTATATTTACGACCTGAATGCAGAGGCGGCAGAGAAACTTCAAGCACTGACGGGCGCTGCCATCGTAGTCTCCATTGCAGAGGTCGTGCAAAACGCCGACCTGACGATCATCGCCGTCAAGCCATACCACTACGACAACGTGCTTCCGCTGATCGCTGACTGCGACCTTTCCGGAAAAACCATCATGACCATCGCAGCCGGCATTACGATCGATAAAGTGGAAAAAACACTTGGAAACGATACGCCGATCATCCGGATCATGCCCAATACCCCTGCCGGTGTGCTGGCCGGCATGACAGCGGTCTGGCAAAACGGCAAAGTGGACAAGGCTGTGTTTGGTTCTGTGATGGAGCTTTTATCCTCTTTTGGCAAAGCCATCGAAATCGACGATGAGGAACAGGTCCATGCTGTGATCGGTGCCAGCGGAAGCAGCCCGGCCTACGCATATATGTTTATAGACGCTATTGCCAAAGCCAGTGAAAAAGAAGGCTTGCGATACGAAGATGCGCTTGTGTTTGCTGCGCAATCGGTGATGGGCGCAGCAAAAATGGTCATGGAAAGCGGATCAGATCCTACATCGCTGCGGATCGCGGTCTGCTCCCCCAACGGAACCACCATCGAAGCGGTCCACAAGCTGCAGGAAAACGGATTTGAGCGCTGTGTAGAAGAAGCTGTCCACGCTGCGGCGGAACGCTCCAGGGAAATGAGTCGAGAATAGGATGACGGTAGAAGAAAAGACCATTGAATCGGAACTGATGTTCGAAGGACCTGTTTTTAAAGTCCGCAGGCATCTGGTGACCGCCAAAGAAGGCCGGACTGCCCGAAGAGATATCGTGGAGCACAGCGGCGGCGTAGGGATCTGCGCGGTGACGCCGGAGCAAAAGCTGATTATGATACGGCAGTACCGCAAAGCTGCAGAAGCCGACGTTTGGGAGATTCCTGCAGGAAAAACCGAAGATGGGGAGGACCCCGAAACGACGGCCCGACGCGAACTGAAAGAAGAAACGGGATACGATGCAGTGGATTTTCGGTCCATCGCCCGGTTCTACGGAACAATCGGATACAATAATGAAGTGATCGAGATCTTTCGTGCTTCCGCGACGATAAGGGGTCGGACAAACTTTGATGAAAACGAAGCCATCGATATGTATGAAATGGATCTGAAATCACTAGTACAGATGGTTGAACGCGGAGAGATCGTCGACGGCAAAACGATCATTGGCATTCTATTGATCGCACGTGAATTCGGTTACTGACAGGAGGGGGGAACGATGGACTATCATCAGCTATTTATCGATTACCTAATAAAGGAAAAATCCATGGCTGCTACCTCTTTGAGCGCCTATTCCGGCGATTTTAAGGAGTTTACAGCTTATTTGGGCGATCATAAAAGGAAAGATATTCCGGAAGCCACGAATGCAGATGTGGTCTCCTATTTGTTAAACCTGAAAGGGGCAGGGCGATCAGGTGCAACGATCAATCGGAAGCTGGCCTCGATTCGTGCCTTCTATCACTTTTTGATGCAAAGAGGGGAAATTGGAGAAGATCCCACACAGAACATCAAATCTCCCAGACTGCCGCGCAAAAAAATAGAATTTCTTAGCATTGAAGAGGTAGAAAAGCTCTTAGAGCAGCCGGATGGGTCTCCTAAAGGGATCCGCGACCGGGCATTGCTGGAATTGATGTATGCATCGGGCATGCGGGTATCGGAGATCGCCATGGCGAATCTGGCTGATTTGAATTTACGGATCGGGTTCATCACTTGTACCGGGGAGCACGGAAAAGCGCGTGTGATCCCTGTCGGCCGGCCAGCCAGAGCTGCGCTTGAAATCTACGTCTACGAAGGACGCAAAGCTTTGCTTCGGCAGAAGAAAGAAGATGGCGCGCTGTTTTTAAATTACCTAGGGGAGCGGATCTCTCGACAAGGTGTGTGGAAGATCATTAAGGAATATGCCGATCAGGCGAACCTGGGCAGCAAATTATCCCCGCAGATCCTGCGCAATTCCTTTGCCGCCCATATGATCCAGAACGGTGCGGACATCAAATCCCTGCAGGAGCTCCTGGGGCACGAAGACATCACAGCGACGCAGATCTTCATGTCGGTCAGCAAAAACCGGATCATGGACGTGTACGATAAGACACATCCACGGGCCTGAACCATTCATTTGCTGTATATTCCATGGAAAACACTTGCACCCGCAAGCTCCATATGCTAATATACATCTTGCGTATTACGGACGGTCCTCTGATAAAGCAGATCTGCAAAAGCAGATTTTGCGCAAGGATATCAAGAACGTCTAAGAAGAAAGGAGGATACGATCATGGACATCATGAAAACAATTGCACAGGATTACTTAAAACCGGATGTTCCCTCTTTTGAAGTCGGCGACACGGTCAAGGTCTACATCAAGATCAAAGAAGGAACGAGGGAAAGAGTCCAGGTCTTCGAAGGTTTCGTTCTGAAAAGACAAAACGGCGGTCTGGGAGAAACGTTTACGGTAAGAAGAATCTCTTCCGGCATAGGCGTCGAGAAAACATTCCCGATCCACTCACCCAGAATCGATAAAATCGAAGTGGTTCGCAAAGGATCTGTCAGAAGAGCCAAGCTGAACTATATGAGACAGAGGACCGGTAAAGCGGCAAAGATCAAGGTACGGAAAGAAAAGTAGTCAAAGTCAGGAGAATCGGCAGGTTCTCCTGTTTTGTTCTCAGCGAAAGGAAACGACTCATGGAACAAATCAACTGGTATCCTGGCCATATGAAAAAAACAAGAGAACTGATCGCCGCCAACCTGAAGATGGTGGATCTGGTCTGTGAGCTGCTGGATGCCAGAATTCCGTTGTCCAGCCGGAACCCGATCATCAACGAATTGATCGTCAATAAAAGACGGATCATCGTGCTCAACAAGAGCGATCTTGCAGATCCTGCTGCAACTGCGCTTTGGAAAGAACATTTCCGCATGGAATCCGATGACGTACTTGTGATGAATTCCGTGACCGGCAACGGCGTAAAAGAACTCTTAAAGAGCCTGGAGCGGATCCGCGACACTCGAAACGAAGGAAAGGTCCGGAAGCGACCCTCTGCGGCTGATGATCGTTGGCGTTCCGAATGTGGGAAAATCTTCTCTGATCAACCGGCTGACTGGAAAAAAGGGTGCGCGAACGGGGAACAAACCCGGCGTGACCCGCGGGAAGCAATGGCTCAATCTCGGTACGGATATTCAGCTGCTGGATACCCCCGGAATATTGTGGCCAAAATTTGAAGACCCGCAAACGGGCCTGAATCTGGCCTTTTGCGGGTCCGTAAAGGATGAGACGATGGACTTAGCTGATCTGGCGCTGGCCTTGATCGCGCGGCTGTCCGAAAAGCACTATAAACTGCTGGCAGATCGTTATCGACTGAAGGATCCATCCGATACGCCATTGGAAACGATGGAAGCCATCGCCGGAAACCGGGGATATATTCTAAGCGGGGGCCGGATCGACTACGAAAGAACGGCAAGAACTGTTCTGGATGAATTTCGATCCGGCACATTGGGGCAGGTCACGTTGGAATATCCCTCATCTGATCAGCACTGATTGCTGGAAAGCGCAAGCAATTCCCGCGCGCTGGCCCTGGCCTGTTCGGTCACGATCGTGCCGCTGAGCAGGCGTGCGATCTCTTCGATGCGTGCCTGGGGATCCAGGGGCGTGACGGTCGTATGGGTGCTGATCTCATCGCTGATTTTTTCGATGCGATAGTGGTGACGCCCGAAAGCAGCGATCTGGGGCAGGTGCGTAATGCAGAGAACCTGGTGATTTTGTGAGATCTCATGGAGCTTTTTGCCTACGATCCCGGCGGCAGCACCGCTGATACCGCTGTCGATCTCGTCAAAGATCATGGTTGGGATCCGATCCAGATCGCCGATGATCCGTTTCATTGCCAGCATGATCCTGGAAAGCTCGCCGCCACTGGCGATCTTCGCCAAAGGTTTCGGGCTCTCACCTTTGTTGGCGCTGATCAGGAATTCCACACGGTCGATGCCCTTCGAGGAAAAAGGACCGGTTTGGATATCCGTAACAAAGATGCCGTCTTTAAAGTGAAGTTCCTTCAGTTCACTTGTGATGGCCTCTGCCAGCAGCTTTCCGTAGTGAATACGCAAGCCGCGCAGCCTGGTGGATGCTGCCTGCAGCTGCTCCAGGAGCAAAGCCTTTTGTCGCTTCAGCCTTTCTATTTCCTCGTCCGCATGTTCGATCTTCTCCAGCTCTTTTTCTGCCTTTGTTTCATAGGCAAAAATGCTCTCCAGGTTCCCACCGTATTTTCTTTTCAGTTTTTCCAACCCATCCAGCCGAGTGATTTTATCCTCCAGTTCACCCGCTGAGAAATCCAAAGAATCCTTGTATTGACGAAGTGTATGGCCCAGATCTTCCAAATTGTAGAATGCATCGCTGAGCACCGTGGAAATGTCCTGGATCTGTGGGGAAAATTCAGCGATCCCGCTGAAATCTTTCACTGACTTGCCCAGCAAAGTGGAAACGGAAAATTCGTCTGAATAAAGCGCATCATAGGACGCGGTCAGGACTTCGAAGATCTTCTCGCTGTTTTGCATCAATCGTATTTCTTCGCCCAGCGCTTCATCTTCGCCTGGGAGGATGGCCGCCGCACGGATCTCCTCCAGTTCGTAGCGCATCAGATCTTTTTGTCTTTCTCCGTCGGCCAGCCGCTTTTGCAATTGGTCCAGTGCGGAAGCGCTCTGCTCGTACCCGTGATAAAAGTCTGCTGTCATCTGCCGGACGGGGCTGATTTCCTGTTTCCCATAGAGATCCAGCAGTTCCAGGTGATTTTCCACATTCAGCAAAGATTGGTGATCATATTGCCCGTGGATATCTGCGATACTCTTGCATAATCTGCTCAAAACAGATAAGGGAACGATAGCGCCGTTTACGCGGCACATACTTTTCCCGACAGCGCTGATCTGTCTTTGCAGAATGAGGATGTCTTCTTCCGCGACACCGGCTTCTTCCAAAATAGAACCCATCTGCACATCTTCGGTATCCACTATCATGGTGACGGTGGCCTTCTCGCAGCCGGTGCGCACGTAATCCGTGTCGGCGCGGCTGCCTAAGGCCATACTGATCGCCTCGATGACGATGGATTTGCCTGCGCCGGTCTCTCCGGTGATGATGTTCAGACCGGGGTGCAGGTCCATATTCAATTCCTTGATAATAGCAAAATCCTGGATGCTGATATGCGTGATCATGCTGCGCTCCTATGCGATGATATCTTCGAAGGCTGTCAGGACGTGGGGGACATGTTCCTTCTTGTCAACGATCACCAGAAGGGTGTTGTCGCCGGCCAACGTGCCCACGATTTCGGGGTAATCAGAAGTATCGATGGCTTCGCCGGCTGCATTGGCGCAGCCGCTGAGCGTCTTGATGACGATCAGGTTTTCCGCAGCATCGATGCTCTGGATCGTTTCTTTGAGGATTTTTTTGAAACGATCGCTCAGAGGCGCGTCCATTTTTGCGGGAAGTGTGTAGCAGCTTTTCCCTTTATCAGACATTGTCTTGATCAGCTGCATTTCCTTGATATCTCTGGAAATCGTCGCCTGTGTAACCTTATAGCCGGCCTCCCGCAGCAATTCGGCCAGTTTTTCCTGGGTATCGATCTCATGGGTTTTGATGATATCAAGGATTTTGTTCTGTCGCGCGTATCTCATCGCTTCCTCCTTACTTGTCCGGGAACTGAGATTGAGCGTATATTTATACATTTATAATAATAAGTATAACACATTTCTAAATAATGACAGTTCATTTTTTCAAAGACAATGGACTTTTTTTATGGTAAAATAACGGGAGCTGTTATGCGGGAAAGGGACCCCGAAGAGAAGGAATTTCAGGATGCGAATCATAGGAATCGACCCTGGGTATGCCATCATGGGCTACGGGATCATCGACCAAAACGGAAACCGTTTTACACCGGTAACATTCGGATGTGTCACAACAGACAAGGCACTTCCCATGCCGGATCGGCTCAAACGTCTTTACGAAGGACTCACAGAAGTGATCGCGGTTCATCAGCCAGAAGAAGCCAGCATAGAACAGCTATTTTTCAATACGAACACGACGACGGCCATCCAAGTGGGACAGGCCCGAGGCGTTGCGATCCTGGCCTGTGCAAATTCCGGACTTTCCATCTTTGAATATACACCTCTGCAGATCAAAACCAGCATCACTGGCTACGGGCGGGCACAGAAAGATCAGATGCAGTCCATGATCAAAATGTTGTTGAATCTGACACAGATCCCCAAGCCCGACGATGCTGCCGACGCTCTGGCCGCTGCCTTGTGTCACGGCTACTCCGGCCAGGTCAAAAAACTGCTGTATCAAATGAAATAGGTGAAATGATGTTCCATTATATCAAAGGGCGAATCGCAGAAGTCCTGCCGGGACTTGCTGTTCTGGAAAATGACGGCATCGGATACGAGTTGCATATTCCGGAAAATTCTGCAGCTTATCTGGCTAAAATCGGAGAGGAAATGCGGTTTTATACCGCTATGATCGTCCGCGAAGATGACATCAGCCTCTATGGGTTCACCGATAGGGATGCGCTTTCCATGTTCCGAAAGCTCATCACCGTGAGCGGTGTAGGTGCGAAAGCTGCCCTGGCTGTCTTGTCTGCCATGCCTTTGTCCGAGCTGAGCCGTGCCATCGTATTCGAAGACGTGGCAGCTCTGACCCGGGCCAACGGGATCGGAAAGAAGACCGCACAGCGCATCGTGCTGGAATTAAAAGAGAAGATCGACGTTACGGAAACAGGCGTCAGCGCACCGGATACGGATATTGCCGCAGGCAGTGCAAAGGAAGAAGCGATCAATGCATTGATCTACCTGGGTTATACGAAGAGTGAAGCGATGACTGCCATGATCGGCATCAACGATCCGGAGCTGACTGCAGAGGAGTATATCAAAAAAGCCCTTGCACACAAATAACCAGTCGGGAGAATTCCATGGACAACAACGAACGAATCGTCGGCCTAAGCATACAGCCCGAAGAAGAGACGATGGAACGGACGCTTCGGCCGAAGCGTTTTTCCGAGTACGTCGGGCAAAAGTCGGTCACCGACAATCTGAAGATCTATATCGAAGCTTCCAAGATCCGCAAAGAGCCGCTGGATCACGTTTTGTTTTATGGCCCTCCCGGCCTTGGAAAAACCACTTTAGCCGGTATCATCGCCAACGAATTGGGTGTGGACCTGCGGATCACCTCCGGGCCGGCCATCGAGCGGGCCGGAGATCTGGCGGCGATCTTGAGCAACCTTGGAGAAGGCGAAGTCCTGTTCATCGATGAGATCCATCGGCTGAACCGCAGCGTGGAAGAGATCCTCTACTCGGCGATGGAAGATTTTGCACTGGATATCGTTACGGGAAAAGGGCCTGCAGCTCATTCTCTGCGACTGAATCTGCCTCGTTTTACACTGATCGGCGCCACGACCCGGGCCGGAAGCCTTTCGGCGCCCCTTCGGGATCGATTTGGCGTCGTGTGCAAGTTTGATATGTACGAACCCAATGAGCTGGCTGTGATCCTGCGGCGTTCTGCCGATATTCTGGGCGTGGGCATCGACGAAGCCTCGACCGCCGAACTGGCCATTCGCTCACGGGGCACGCCTCGTGTCGCCAACCGGCTGCTGAAGCGGGTGCGGGACTTCTGTCAGGTCAAGGGATCGGGAAACATCGATAAGAGCATCACGGAATCCACATTGCACTCTTTGGGCATCGACGAGCTGGGACTGGAAGAACTGGACCGTACGATCCTTCGGCTGATCATTCACAGCTTTGGTGGAGGACCGGTGGGCATCGATACGATCGCCGCTTCCGTAGGAGAAGAACGCATCACGATCGAAGACGTCTACGAACCTTATCTGATGCAGTCAGGCCTGCTTCACAGAACGCAGAAAGGCCGCATGGTATCCCAAACGGCCTATCATCATCTGGGGTTGCTGGTTCCCGGAGAGGAGCAGCTTCAACTATGATCTCATTTTCCAAAAACCAAAAACTGCTGATCGCAATATTGGCTGCAGCATCCATTCTGATTTTTCAACGGGTGCCGATCCTTGGTGCCGCTGCGCCGGAGGCATTTCTGAGGATCGGTCTGTTTTACAATACCACATCGATTCCACAGATCCGCATCGAATCTGCGGAAGGGTTTCTGCTGATGCAGGAGGTCGAAGGGCAGCTGTCTGAGATCCGCTCGCTGGAGGAATACACCGCATTGGATGTGTCAAGGTCCGGCGCAGCCGTTGTTGTAAAAGACCCTCAGGGTGTGCTGATCTCCAACGATCTGGCCGATGAAACCGTGCTCATGAGCGGGGCAGATGATCTGGATGAACGCTACGTGTCCATCGGCAGCAAGGTTTACAGAGATGGGGTTTGCTTCGGCGCTGATCCGACTTCCGGACTGACGGTCATCAATTACGTGTCGCTGGAGCACTATTTGCGGGACGTGTTGAGCAGAGAGATGTCACCGGGATATCCGGCCGAAGCATTAAAAGCACAAGCGGTCACTGCGCGCAGCTATGCGCTGGACAATTTGGGAAAGCACAGCCGTTACGGCTTTGACCTCTGCAGCAGTACCTGCTGCCAGATGTATACCGGCACGGATGCCGAATACCCGCAGACCGACGAAGCCTGCCTTGCCACACGCGGAGAGATCCTTGCCTATGATGGAAAGCTCGTCGCCGGCTATTACTTTGCGTACAGCGGAGGGTATACACAGAATTCCGAAGATGTCTGGACTTCGTCCGTGGATTATCTTCGATCCGTTCAGGACGGATTTGCACCGGACTATTTCTGGACAGCCCAGCTGAGCTTCAGCGAAATTCGGGCAAAACTGGAAGCGGCCGGGTACGATCCGGGTACGATCCTTTCTGTCCGGGTCGGCAGCAGACTGGCCAATGCGTCTGTGGCAGCGCTGATCGTCGAAGGCAGCAAGGAGACCGTGACGCTTTCCAAGGAACGTGTACGGACTGCCCTGGGCGCAAGCACGATCCGTTCCGTGCGGTTTTCCATGGGTGGGCAGCCGGAGCCCGCGATCGATATCGATCGCGGCCAGAGCGGCATCGCGCTCTGGAGCGCCACCGGCGCTGCTGCGGCAGCTGAAACCCTGACGTTGCAAAACGCTTCTGGCGAAGCTTCGTCGCTTCCCGCAACGGATCTGGTGATCTGGGATGGACACCAGCTTGTGTCCACCTCGGCCCTGAGCGAAACACAGATCACATTTACAGACGATATCGTCACCGGCGGCACAGTGTATTTCAAGGGCATGGGTTATGGGCACGGCGTAGGAATGCCCCAGACCAGCGCAAGGGAAATGGCGAATCAAGGATATGGATATCAGGATATTCTACGTTATTACTACACGGATATTGAAATCTGTCAGGCAAATGAATGCAACGAATGAGGTACTATGAACGTCAGTGATTTCAACTATAAACTACCCGAGGAACTGATCGCCCAGAGGCCTGCGGAAAAGAGAGACGCCTCCAGACTGCTGGTGATCCACAGAGATACCGGAGCGCTTGAGCATAAAACCTTCCACGATATTCTTTCCTATTTTCAACCGGGAGATTGCCTGGTGCTGAACGATTCGAAAGTGATCCCGGCCCGGCTGTTCGGCATCAAAAAGGACACTGGCGCACGGGTGGAATTTTTGTTATCCAGAAGATTGCAGGGAGACACATGGGAGACTCTGGTTCGCCCGGGACGGCGTGTCCATCCGGGGGACAGGATCCTGTTCGGAGAACATGGGGAGCTGGAAGCCATCGTGACAGAGCGGGGAGAAGAAGGAACGAGGATCGTCGAATTTCACTATGCAGGGAACTTTATGGATCATCTGGAAGCCATCGGAAAGATCCCGCTGCCTCCCTATATCGCCAGAGAAACGACGCCGGAAGACAAGGTGCGGTACCAGACCGTATACTGCCAGACGGAAGGCTCTGTTGCGGCGCCTACGGCCGGACTCCATTTTACGCCGGAGCTTCTGGAGCAAGCCAGAGCAAAAGGGATCCGGATCGCCAACCTGACGCTTCACGTAGGACTGGGCACCTTCCGCCCGGTCAAATGCGACCAGGTGGAAGCGCATGTGATGCATTTTGAGGATTATGCCGTTTCCCGGGAGGCCGCCGACCTGGTGAACGAAACCAAGGCAGCCGGCGGACGCATCATCTCAGTGGGCACCACAGCCTGTCGCACCATGGAGAGCGCCACGGACGAAAACGGTGTCCTGCAGCCGGGAGAGGGCAGCACGGGGATCTTTATCTATCCGGGGTATCGATTCAAAATGGTGGACAGCATGATCACGAATTTTCATCTGCCGAAGTCTACGCTGCTCATGCTGGTCAGCGCGCTGTACGACCGGGAGAACATGCTCCGGGCTTACGAAGTCGCCGTGAAAGAACGTTACAGATTCTTCTCCTACGGAGATGCAACACTTATTTTATAGAGGTATTATGAAACACGCAGTCACCTACCAATTGCATAAAACCGACAGCCGGACCAAGGCCCGCCGTGGAACGCTTTCCACGCCTCACGGAACCTTGGAGACTCCGGTATTCATGCCTGTAGGCACCCAGGCCACGGTCAAAGCCATGAAGCCGGAAACCGTCAGAGAACTGGGCAGAGAAGGGGCTTCGATCATTCTGAGCAACACCTATCACCTGTATCTGCGTCCGGGGCACGAAATCATACGGGAAGCCGGCGGCCTGCACCGGTTTATGAACTGGGACGGCGCGATCCTCACCGACAGCGGCGGATTTCAGGTATTCAGTCTGGGCGACCTTCGCAAGATCACCGAAGATGGCGTTGCTTTCCGGTCTCACATCGACGGATCCTCCCATATGTTCACTCC
Organism: Clostridiales bacterium; assembly: GCA_003542355.1. Taxonomy (GTDB): domain Bacteria; phylum Bacillota; class Clostridia; order Peptostreptococcales; family Anaerovoracaceae; genus UBA10908. The sequence goes on from DPKU01000016.1 coordinate 21,170, forward strand.
GGAAAAGAGCATTGAAGTACAGAATGCATTGGGCTCCGACATCATGATGGCTTTCGATGAATGTGCGCCGTATCCGGCGGACAGAGACTATGTAAAACGATCTTTGGAGCGGACCACAAGATGGCTCAAACGCTGCAAAGAATATCATCAGGATGTGGAGCGTCAATCCCTGTTCGGCATCATGCAGGGGGGCGTGTATACGGATCTTCGCCGGCAGAGCGCCGAGGAAATTGTGGATCTGGATCTGCCCGGATACGCCATCGGCGGCCTTTCTGTGGGGGAGCCCAAGGAATTGATGTACGAAGTGCTGGATTCCTGTGTGGATCATTTGCCGGCCGACAAGGCTCGTTACCTGATGGGCGTGGGCAGTCCCGATTGCCTGTTCGAAGGTGTGGAGCGGGGGATCGATATGTTCGACTGTGTTCTGCCCACCCGGATCGCCCGGAACGGCACAGCCTTTACGTCAGTGGGCAGAATCGCTATCAAAAATGCCAAGCACGAAAGAGATTTTACAGCCCTGGATCCCAATTGTGACTGTTACACTTGCCGGAAATACAGCAGAGCCTACCTGCGGCATCTGTTCAAATCCAACGAGATCCTGTCCTCCATGCTCTTGACGGAGCACAATTTGCACTTCCTTGTCCGCACCATGGAAAACATCCGTCAAGCCATCGAAGAGGATCGTTTCCTTGAATATAAAAAGGAATTCTATGAGCAATACGGAGGTTTCTGATGAGAAATAGTTCGACTTCGGAAGCCGTTGCTGCGTGCATCCACTCCGACGGATGCGGCGGTTGTCAATACCAGGGCATGCCATACGAAGAACAGTTGAAGACCAAGCAGAAGCTGGTGGAGGACCTGCTGACCCAGGCGGGCATGAGCCCGAAGCTGGGCGGAGCCATCTGCCCGTCGCCCGTGCGATACTGCTATCGGAATAAAATGGAATATACCTTCGGCAACACGTACAAGGATGGGCCGCTCACCCTGGGACTGCACAAGCAAAAGAGCTTCATGAGCATCGTGTATACAGGAGAATGCCAGATCGTTCCGGCGGAGTTCAACGATCTTCTTAGAGAAACACTGGCTTTTTGCCAAGGGCAGGATTACACCTTCTATAATAAAAAAAGCCACAAGGGGCTTCTGCGGAGCTTGATCTTGAGAAAAGGGGTCCGAACCGGAGAGCTGCTGGTCAATATCGTCACGACAACCCAGAGTAAGTTTGATTCTGCAGCATTTCGGGATAGGCTGCTTACGCTTTCCTTTGCGGAGCACATTGTCGGTATTCTCCATACGATCAACGACGGCGTTTCGGATGCGGTGAACTGCGATGAAATGGATATTCTTCATGGAAGAGATTACTACAATGAAGAACTGATGGGGCTCCGATTCAAGGTGGGCGCCTTTTCCTTTTTTCAGACGAATGTAGAGGCTGTGGAACGGATGTTCAACGAAGCTCTTGCCCTGATTCCGTCACTGGAGGGAAAGCTCGTCTGGGATCTTTACTCCGGGACAGGAACTCTGGCCCAGACGGTGACGCCAAAAGCCAAAGAAGCGATCGGTGTAGAACTTTCGGAGGAATCTGTGGCCATGGCACGACTGAATGCGTTGCAAAACCGCCTTTCAAACTGTAGCTTCATCGCCGGCGATGTCCTTAAAGTGCTGGACGACATGACAGCGCTTCCCGATGTGATCATCGTGGATCCGCCCCGATCCGGCATCCACCCCAAGGCCATGAAAAAGATCGTTTCCTACAGCGTTCCCTATATTCTGTACATCTCCTGCAATCCCAAGACTCTGATCCAGAACCTGCCCGAAGCCATGGAGGCTGGTTACAGCATCGAGTCTTTTCGGATCTATGATAATTTTCCGTTTACGAGACATACTGAGTGTGTTTGTATTCTTGAGCGTGGCGAAAGCACTGAACGACAAGAGATGTAAAAGGCATTGGATAGGAAAACTATAGAATGACGCTTGTCGTAAAGCATCCGTCTTCGTAATCGAAAGAAGAAAGACCGCCGTATTTTTGCGCGATCGCTGCGATGCTTCTCGTGCCAAGTCCATGGTTTTCAATGGGACTTATCGGCATGTTATTCGAAAACGTCACATTGCCGTCGCAGCTGTTTGTGATTTGTATCAAAAGTTTTTCATGTTTGGTTTTGCAGATGATTTTTAAGAATCTGTCATTCTCGCTCAAAATATACTTGCAAGCATTGGTCGCATTTTCTATGGCATTTCCGAAAATAACACAAAGATCCATATCTGAAACTACGCTTTGCTCGGGGAGATCCACATGAGTTTCCACCTGTATACCTTCCGTCTTTGCATGCTTGATGTGGGCATACAGAATCAAATTGACCGTATAATTGCTGCAATACTTTTCCACGGTAGTTTCTTCAATGCTTCTTTCCACATCTGCAATATATTTTTGAGCTGCGTCGTAGTCTTTGTTCCCAAGATAAGAATGAATCAGACTCAAGTGATGGCGCATATCATGGCGATACAGCATGGTTTTTTCTTGTGATGCTTCCAAAGCTTCAAGCTGCAGTTGAGCGGCAGCGGCCTGGTTCAACAATAAGTTTTGCTCGTCCTGCAAAATGAGCTTTTCTCTGGTTTGCATAAAAAAGCGCAGAATAAGATAATAAGCTGAGCAAACAATAATGAATAGCAGTACACCATACTGAACGCTGAACTTGTTTATCACCTCGTTGATATCATACATGCCGATAGAATAAATAAGAACAGAGTACGAAATCGGGATCATGGAAAACCCCAACCATCCACTGTCCCAGTTGCGCAGCATATAAAGGAATGTCTGACGGATATATTTGTAGACCATGAACCATGCGGGCAGATATAGAGTATAGCTGATCATATTTGCGATATCTTTGCTAAAACCAAAAAGAAACGCTATGCTCAGACCTGCCATGGAGAATGAGGTGCTGATCGCGATAACGGTTGCAAATATAAAAAATACCTTGGTTGCTTGAAATTTTGATACGAACAAAAAAGCGAACAGTACCGGAAGCTGGACGAGAAGGGGATACAGCTTCATAAAAACAGGGTAGCCATAATGGAACAAAAACAACCCATCCAAAAGAAATACGATTGCGATATAAAGCCCCATCAGATAACGGTTCTTCTTATGTTTGATTTCGCAATCCAAAAGCATATACATCACGCTGATTGCAAAGGCAAAGCTTAGAGTCGATCGTATATAATCCAGCAACGGTTACTCCTTGAACGCAAAGGTGATATAAGCAGATTTCACAGTGCTGCTGTTTCCCTTTGACATTGGGACTAAGGCATGCGACTGCATTCGGACCTCCCGTTGGCGGATGGTGTCGATCTGCTCCATATTGATAATATAAGAACGATGTGTTTTGATAAAGCAAGGGTGAGAAAGGAGTTCCTTTTCCAGCTCATTCATGGATCCAATGGCCTCAATTACAGAGCCATCATTCAAGTGATAAATCAGTGTTCTGCCAATGACTTCGGCAAATTCCAACCTGCTTAGATAGATTCGAGTCAACCCGGTTTTGCTTTTGATCAAAAAACTATCGCCGGGTTTGATTTCGGATTCGGAAATCACCTTATCCAAAAGAAGGAACAGCATTTCCTTTTGAACAGGCTTCAGCAAATAGTAAAACGCACCTACAGAATAGGAATCAACAGCAAATTCAGGCGAAGAGGTCATGAAGATGATTTTGACATCCTGATCGAACTGCCTGATTTCCTTCGCTGCACTCATTCCTGTTACAAAAGGCATCATGATATCCAGCAACATCAGGTCGTATTCTTGCCCGCTCTCCATTGCAGCAATCAAATCAGCAGCATTCTGAAATGCTGTGTATAGAATACTGTTTTTATCCATTTGCTTAGACTTATAGTCATCGATAAATGAAATGATATTTGAAAGATCTGCTATATTATCATCGCAAACAGCTATTTTAAACACATGATACCTCCAGGTCGGCTCATTGTATCATAATTCTCCAAGTCATTCCATGACGAAAAAATGGCGTTTCGTGCAGATGCCATTTTTTCGTGGATCCATTTGCTATGATTCAAGCGAAAAGATTGGCATCAGCAGAAAACATGAAGTCAAAGGAAAACATATGCCTTACATAATTGCATCCGGAATGATGATTGTGTCGCTGATTGTTTGGATCCGATCCAAACAACGCAGGTTTGCCGGAATGGATAAGAACATCAACAACGCAATGACTCAAATCGGCGTTCAAATATCATCAAAATGGGATGTGTTGATTTCTCTTTTGGATACAACCAAGACACATGACGAAAACGAATATACGGTAATAAAAGAGATGATTCGGGAAAGACATTTCATAACTGAAAATTCTACTCCTGCCCATGTGATCGCACAATTAAATATCATCGATGAAGCGCAAAAGAAAATTATGGCGGTGGCGGAAAGCTATCCGGATTTAAAGGCGGACAACACTTATGACAAAATACTAAACAATTTGAACCAGTATGAAAAGATGATTTTTACAAGTCAGCTTATTTACAACGACAGGGTGGCAAAACGAAATCATGTGATTCATATGTTTCCGGCTTCAATAGCAGCAGTTATTCTTGGTTTTTACAATCGTACGTATAAGGAGATTTAAATGAAAAAAAGTATTACATTGATTCTGGTTTTATTGCTCATGTTTTCAGTGGCGTTGACAGGCTGCGGCGGAGGCACTGAAGATCCGGCAGCAGGGTCAGAGGCTCCCTCCATCAGCAAACAAGATCTGATCGCAAAGTACAATGAATGTTCCACAGTTTTCAATGAAGTTGAGGGTGCTTTCGTGGAAAACGGGATCTATGACGCAGAAGCAGACGTTAAGGCCGGCATGGATTCCATATACGACCTGTTGGGTGCGGCTGAGGTCGTCGTGCAATCCGACGATATTACAGATGAAGAACGGATTGCTGTATACGACGAACTTCAAACATACATTGACCAGATGAATGGATTCAAAGATACCTATCTGTAATCCGTCAAGTTGGAGGAGAAAAAATGAAATGTAAGAGTAAATTGGGTATGACGTTGATAGTAACTCTATGTATTTTTGTGTTATCAGCCTGTGGTGGTGGCCCCGAAGCGGCTGCCGATGCAGAATGGCCTGATCAGTTTTCCGAAGTTCCGGCATTTACTGCGAGTCCCATTGAGAATTTGGAAGTCATTGACGAAGATACGACCTCAATGGAATTTCAGAATGTAACGGAAGAACAACTTGAAGCATATTCCAATGAACTTGTGGAAGCAGGTTTTACTTATGAACCTGTGAATGGCAATGTATTCACGAAGCTTTCCGGCGATGGCAGCTTGGCAGTTGGTTGGAACGTAGAGGCCACTACGATTCAGCTATTTCTTCTTTCCGGACCTGCTGAGTGAAGATCTTTTCTTGTGATTATAAATCCACAGAACGACGTGGAAGGACACCTTCAGATATCCGGAATTGTTACACCTAACGAAGAATAAGGAGGAATGCGCAGCATGAAAACGTATATCGATCGGAAAAGTTATCAAAGAGGGTGGGCCTTTACCCTTGTACTATTATTGATTTGTACCACCTTGTTTGGAGGCTTCGGTTCTCTGGGGATAAATGGAGTGGTGGAAGAGGTTTACGGGGCTGATGAACCAATAGCGATCGACAGTACCACCGTAACGCAAGACAATACTACATGGGCTTGGGATGCAGATACAAAAACCCTGACACTAAAAGGTATTAACATGAGTTTAAACTCTGGGAGTGGTATCTATGGTATTCATATAACGGGTAGTGGGGATAATGCGCTTACTACGGTTAATGTAGTAGTTACAGGGGAGAATGTTATTTCCGGTAATACAGGACTTCATTATTTCGGCTCTTCTGCTCCTGAAAATACAATTAATTTTTCGGGGACAGGTTCTTTAACAATTAATAACACGTCATTTGCCATGTTTTTACGCAAAACTACCGTTAATTTTAGTAGTGGGGTATACAATCTAAATATTTCTACAATTAATGATAATGTTTCTGTAATATCGGCCGCGGGCACAACATGTAACTTCAATGGTGCTACGGTCAATATGCAGTCAGGTTCTGATGGCGGCGGCGGATATTCCGATGGTTCGACTACTGACATAAATAGTAAAGTTTACATTAACAGCGGTAGCGTAACGATAAATACAAAAGGTAGAAATATTTTCACTAATATTTTAGTCATAAACGGAGGAACAGTAGATCTTCATATGGTAGCAACAGATTTTCCTAGTATTTATACCCTTGCTGATAAGAAAAAAATTAACGGAGGACAGGTAAAAATAACTGGTGGAAATGGAGCGCTAAGCTTTAAAAATGAAGCTCTTGCTGATTTAACGTTGACCACTCTTACGCTCTCAGGCATTTCTGCTTCTGCAGCGGTTTCGTCTCTTATCACCAATCCAGAATTAGGCTATGAATATGGAACAACTGACATGAAAACAGATGCCAACGGAGTAATATATGCGTATTTACCGGCTGGAAAAACTACTGCAACAGTAGTGACAGATGACAATGTCTACACGGGAAATATTGTAAGCAATGCAGCAACGCTTACATTGCTATCCACCTTAACAGATATCACACTTACACCTGTTCTTGTTGCTTATG
>DPKU01000016.1:27850-28101 GCA_003542355.1 Clostridiales bacterium
CTTCAAATTAAGAGCGGAGCTAGCTTGATGGCACAAAATTATACGGTGAAGGTTAAGGTTACAGATGGTACGCTAAGTAACACCTATACAAAACAAATAACATTTACAGCGAACGTTACTGCTGCGCCAACCTACACCATGTCGGCATCCACGCTGACGCCGTTTGCATCCCAGACGGTGGGTTATGGCACGGCACCAGCAGAGCAAACGGTCACCATCACAAATGCTGGAAATCAGCCAATCACACTGAC
>DPKU01000078.1 GCA_003542355.1 Clostridiales bacterium
GCGGCCATCATCGCCCGCATCGCCGATGCGACCTTGCGGCAGACATTTTAAAGGCAGCAGACATTCCAAAAATTAGCGAGAGCGCTTCATCCGAAGCGCTCTTTTCGATTGATCAAAGGGTCTGAGCAGGTGGCGGATTGAATGAGCCGGTCAGCCGGATGTCGGCCTAGTCCAGCTCTTTGTCGTAGAGGGCGCGCTCGCCGCCGATGAACTTGGGGCGGACGCGGCAGGCGACCAGGTTGGCTTCGCCCAGCTTGCGCATGGACAGACGCACGGGGACACAAACTTTATCCATATGCATGCCGATCAGGGTGTCGCCGATATCCAGGCCTGCTTTGGCGCAGTGCATTTCCTCCACGGCCACAGGGTGGTTGAAAGATGCGTAGGCGGCCGTCGCAAAAGAGCCGCCGGCTTTCTTTTGCGGCACCACGTTCACGGGGGGCAGGGCGTACGCCCTGGCGGCCGCCTCTTCCAGGATCAAAGCCCGGTTCAAATGTTCACAGCACTGGGCAGCAACGTAAACCTGGGCCTTTTTTGCCTCTTCCCAAATTCCAGCAAACAGTGCCCGCCCGATGTCCTCGTTGGAATCCGAGCCGATCTTCTTGCCTGCCGCTTCGCTGGAAGAACAGCCCACCACCAGGATATCTCCCGGCCGAAGCTTTGCGAGCGAGATGATTTCTTTTGCAGCCGCAGCTGCTTGTTTTTTAAGTTCTTCGTACATTCGTTTGCCTTCTTTCTAGCGGCTCAGCCATTGGATCGCCGCTTCCAGCTGCAGATCCTGCCCGCCGCCGAAAAGGTAGGCTTCAAACGCAGTCGCAAGGGCTTTCATCGTTGTAAAATCCAATCCGCCGTAGGGGTAGAGCCCTTCGTCGGCCTGGAACTTCTTAATAATCTCTACCGTCTGTCCATCCATGATCCCGCTGGGCGACACCTCGTATCCCAGATGACCGAGGCGCTGCTGTGCACCGTACACATTCAGACCGATATTGCCGGCGTAATATTTGACGGCCTCGCCCATGGGCGCCAGAATGCTGGTGAGCTGTGTGATCTCTTCTTCTGACAATCCGGCGCTTGCGTGAACGATCTGATTCGGAACGATCCCTACACCATCGATGCGATGTTGATCCGGCGTCAGAAAATAGAAGACCGAAAGCTTATACGCGCCGCCGTCGGCAGTGGAAGAGATCGTCTGGGCTACGCCTTTTCCGTAGGTGGTCCGGCCGATGAGCCGCGCCACTTTATTGTCCTGCAGAGCGCCGGCAAAACATTCCGCCGCCGAAGCCGTGTTTTCGTTTACAAGAACTGCTGTAGGAATTGTTTTTGTTTGGTTGACTGTGGAATGAACCGTTTCCAGGATACGCCCCTGCCTTTCGTAGTGTGCCAGCGTTCCTTCGAAGGGGATCAGCTGGTTGGCGATCTTCAGAGCCGGAGACATCAACCCGCCGCCGTTGTTGCGCACATCGATGATCAATGCTTGGATGCCCTGGTTCAGCAGCGTCAATCGGGCTGCAGCAAATTCGTTGTCCGTATCGCTGTCAAAGGAGGAGATCCGAATATAACCGATATCTCCTTCCAGTTCTTCGTAATAGACCGATGCAGCCTGGATCATCGCCCGGGTCATCGTAAAGGCTTTAAAGGCTCCGGCCCGCTCCACTGTGAGCGTCACGCTCGTGCCTTCTTCTCCCCGGACCCGCAAAGACACCTCATCCAGATGCATGCCTGCTGTGTCGACGCCATCCACCTTCAGAATATAGTCTCCGCTTTTGACCCCAGCTATGTCTGCCGGCCCATCGGGCACCACGGTGGTGATCAGGGTCTTGCCTGCAGACTGGGTCATAGTAATACCCACGCCGCTGTAATCACCCAGGATGCTGTTCATCAGCCGGTCGGCGGTTTCCTGAGACGAATAGTACACGCTCCAGGGATCATCCAACGCTTCGAAAATACCATGGTAAATGCCGTCAAACAGCACGTCTGTTGAGATCTCATCCTTATAATTGCTCCGGATCTCCCGAATAAAGTCTTCCAGCTCCTCCAGTCTTTCCTGTTCGGTCAGGTCCTCGGAAGCTGCCCGCACAACAAACCCGCCTTGCTCCAGACTGCCGGAAAACCAGCCGGTCATGGCAAAGATATAAAATCCGGTCATGAGCAGCATGGCCAAGGCGACCAGAAAGGCCACGATCCGAACCATTTTTTGATTTTTTCTTCTATACATTTCTCCTGCTCCTACATAATTTCGATGTCAAGTTTATTTCTGGATTCGGCGAGTCCCCGGAAACTGACGTCATAGTCGATGGACAGCCGTCCTTTTCCGTTTACGTCAGGAAGATAATCCGTGATGCTGTTGGTGAGCACTTCCATGCCCACGGCCCCGAAGGGTGTATCGTAATAGCCTTCGAATCGCTTTCCTTTTTCAAACTCGATCATGGTGGAAGTGCCCAGCGGTTTTCCGCTTCGTTTCATTTTGACCTTGTTTTCGCAGATGGCCAAGGACGTGCGGCAGCCTTCCAATCCGGAGAGCTCGCTTTCCAAATAGGTGACATAGGTGGTCTTTCCACGTTTGTAGAGCTTGCCTTCCGTGATGAATTCCACCACGTCTTCGTGCTGGTCCTGTTCATCGCGATGGGTGACGGTCATCCCCTTTATTTTTAACATGATATCTCTCATATCCCAATTCCACGATCCTTTCTATGATCTCTGGGTAAGTCATTCCAATATCCATGCACAGCAGCGGAAACATGCTGGCGTGGGTAAATCCCGGTATTGCATTGATTTCGTTGATGTACAGCTCCATCGTGTCGCGGTCCATCAGGAAATCCACGCGGGCGTAGCCCTGGCAACCCAGTGCCAGGTAAGCTCGGGCTGCCATATCCTGCAGCTCCTGCTTCTTCTCCGAGGGGATGTCTGCGGGTATGCAGATCTTGCTGGCTGCATCGAAGTACTTGGATTTATAGTCGTAATACTCGGCTGCCGGCAGGATCTCTCCCACGGCGCCTAATGTCAGTTCATAGTTTCCCAGGACCGCTGTCTCCAGCTCCCGGCAGTGGATCCCTTTTTCAATAATGAGCCGCTCGTCGTAGGCTGCAGCGGTCCACAATGCCTCCGGAAGACCGGCGGGTTCCGTCACCTTCGAAATACCGACGGAAGAGCCCATATTGGAGGGCTTGACGAACACCGGATAACCCAATTCTGTCTTTACACGGTCCAGGATCCAATCGGTCCCCTGCTCCAGTTCTCCGGCGTTGAATGTGATGCAGGGCGCCTGACGAAGACCTTCGTGCTCGAAGATTTTTTTGGCCACCACTTTGTCCATGGCTGTGGCGGCGCCCAGGACGCCGCATCCGCCGTAGGGAATGTTCAACAGCTCCAGCAAGCCTTGTACCGTGCCGTCTTCGCCGTTGGGTCCGTGGAGGATGGGCAGTGCGAAATCGATGCGGTCCGACAGCGTGTTTGGTCCTTGCCCCAGTATGCAGAGGCTGAAGTGTGCCGGGTCCTTGCGCAGATCCTCTTCGGCTTTGGCTTGCCATTCTCCGGGGATCAGCGCCTCCAGGGGACCCTCGTAGAGCAGCCACTGCCCCTGTCTTGTGATGCCAAGCATCACGACCTGAAATTTCTCCGGATCGATGGCCCGGATCACCGATGTGGCCGACATCAGTGAGACTTCGTGCTCTCCGGATTTTCCGCCGAAGATCACCCCGATTCTTATTTTACTCATGACGTGCCTCCCGGAGCAGTGCTTCCAATCCATCTCGTTCAAACTTATATTTTTTAAGGCAGAACTGACAGGTGATCTCAGCGCCTCCGTCTTCTTCGATCAGTTGTTCCAGGTCCTTTTCTCCGATGGAGATCAGGGCTTTTTCCATGCGGGTCGTACTGCAGCCGCAATACCAGCGAAGGTTTCGTTCTTCCAGCACCCTTGGCTGATAGGCCGGCGGCATGTCGCCCA
>DPKU01000209.1 GCA_003542355.1 Clostridiales bacterium
AAAGCGGACGCCGAAGCTCCGCCTTGCAACCCGTTCCCTGAACGTGTCTTTATTACCGACCCTAGCAGCCGCAGCCCTAAGGTGAGAGGCGGAAACCTCTGCTTATTACTCAAACACAGTACCATGTTATTGATATCTTTGTCAACTATATTCTTCATTCTATTGTGGTTATCAAGTGATAATGTCACCCTAATAACTATCAAGCGAAAATGTCACCCCCCTTGTAGTACACTGGGGACATGAAACAGGATGTGATTACATTGAATCAGAAACAGCTCGTGAGACTGAATATGATCAACCAAGCAAACAGCGGCTTCATCACGGTAAAGGAGACCGCAGAGGCATTGGGGCTTTCACGCCGCCAGGTGCAGCGCCTGAAAAAGGAAGTGAGAGAATATGGCGCGGCGGCTCTTATTCATAAGAACTCTTTGAAACCACCCTGCAATGCTTTGACCCGGCAGCACAAAGACACAATCCTTGAAATTAGAAAGCTGGATATATTTCGAGACTGCAACTTTGCCCATTTCCGTGACCTTTTGGAGGAACACTATGACCTCAAGATTTCCTATGCAACACTGCACAAATTGATGACCAGCGAAGGGATCGTTTCACCCAAAAAGAGGCGAAGGACCAAACCTCATCGCAGAAGGAAGCGGCTGCCACAGGCCGGACTTATGCTTCAACTGGACGGCACCCCATTTGCCTGGTTCAAAGGGCGTAAAACGATGTATTGCCTCCACGGCGCCATCGACGATGCTACGGGTCAGATCACGGCCCTTTACATGTGCAAAAATGAATGTCTTTATGGGTACTTCCACATGTTTCAAAGGACCATCAAAAACTATGGGATCCCAATCAGCGTCTATGCAGATCGGCATACCATCTTCCGGTCCCCCAACCGGGACAAGGCTGAGCTCGATCCCACCATAAACGTTGCAGATACTCAGTTTGGCATGGCTATGAAGGATCTTTGTGTACAGATCATCCCGGCCAGAAGTCCTCAGGCCAAGGGTCGCATCGAAAGACTCTGGGGCACCCTTCAAAGCAGGCTCCCTGTTGAATTTGCTCTTCGGAATATTACCAACATTGCGCAAGCCAATGATTTTTTGGAAACCTATATTTATGAGTTCAACAGTCAATTCGCAGTGGAACCCAAGCTGCGCCAATCTGTTTTTCGAAAACCGGATCCGGCCATCAATCTGGACTATGTCTTTGCTATACGCGAGCAACGCACCATCGATGCAGGCGGTGTCTTTTCTTACCGCAATAAAACCTTTCAGGTGGAAGACGGCAGCTATACCGGCAGACTTCCTGCCAAAACTAGGATTACAGTCTTGTTCAATCCCGACCTGGGAGAGCTTGGCATGAAAGCCATGTACAAAGGTTTTCTGTTTGATGTCACCCGCTTTATCCCGGAAAAACGCAGCAAGGCCCTTCCCAAATCTGAGCCCTCAAAGTCCAGCCATCTGGTTAAAAAAGATCATCCCTGGCTGCGACCCAAGACAGCTTCTGAAAAATATGGCTATACCCTGACGGACCGTGAGGTGCTCAGCATTCTCGAAGACGCTTTCTTAAAATGATACCCTCTTTCTCTTCTCAAAAGGGAGGGGTGACATTTTCGCTCGATAATTAACTGCCGTCAGGGGTGACATTTTCCCGTGTTATTGACACGAAAACCCGGGAAAGCAGAACGCTTCTTACTCGTAAATGATCAGCTCCGTTACGTCGGGCCTGGAATAGTGGCCGCAGGGATCGAATTCCATGCGGGCCCGGGCGGCTTCATCCGGATTGATGTCGGCGTAAATGATGCATTCCTTGTCCCAGACGGGCTCGGTCACATAATGTCCGTAGGGGTCGATCACTGCAGAGCCGCCGTTGCAGGGGGCCGCCGGGAGCCCGGCGATCTGCTCGGGTGCCGGTCCGTGATAGTTGTCCGGATACATCTCTTTGGTGAAGTACTGATTGACGTGGAACACGAAGCACTTGCCCTCGATGGCGATATGCTGGATGGTGGCGTGCCACTCGGGATTGTTGTTCGTGTTGGGACAAAGGTAAAGGGAGACTCCCTTCATATAGAGCGCCACCCGGGCCAGGGGCATGTAGTTTTCCCAGCAGATCAGCGCGCCCATTCTTCCGAAGGGCGACTCCACCACGGGAAAGAATTCCTTGTCCGCATCGCCCCAGATGAGCCGTTCGGCGCCGGTGGGCTTCAGCTTGCGGTGATTGCACAGCAGTTCACCCTCCGGGGAAAAAATCATATTGGAGCAGTACAGCGTTCCGTTGTCGTAATCCCGCTCGGTGTAACCGATGCTTACATAGGCACCGGCATCCCTGGCCGCAGCGCCGATCTTATCCGTATCGTCGCTGGGGCAGAGCACGGAATTATCGTAGTAGATCTTCCAGTCGTCTCTGCAGGCTTCCGTCCGGGAGCCCACGGTGAATCCATAGGTGAGTCCGTAGGGATAGCAGGGGATCACCGATTCGGGAAACACGATGAGCTCTGCGCCGTTTTCTCCCGCTTCCCGGATCTGGCCGCATACTTTTTCGATGGTCGCATCCTTGTCGAACATCACCGGTGTGGCCTGGACCAGGGCGACCCGCAAATTTTTCTGTAAATCTTTCATAGTTCCTCCTCGATGGCATGCTGCGCTTCTGGAATTTACTTCGCAGCAACGCATTGATTTTGCTCAATCACTCTATCATACTGCTTATGGTTTTTCAATCTGATTTCCCGCAGGACCCGGTGGTTTCCCAGAGATCAGATGACACCGCCGGCAGAACCGATCTCAAAGCTGAGTATTTTGCGCAGGATCGCAAGTCCCTCTTCGAATTCCTCCATGCTGCCCGGGCCACTGAGAGAAATGCGTACACAATTGGGGGGTACGATGCTTCCGACGGAAAACTTGTCTGACGAAATCACATTCACACCGTTCACATTCGCGGTCCTTTCAAATTCGACGCTGCGCCAATAGTCGGGCAGCGTGACCCAGACGAACATGCTGTCCGGCACATACCGATACTCGTATTCGGATAATGCCGTCTCCATGCGCCGCGCTCTGCGGCGAAGCTCCTGCCGCTTGGAAGCGATGATCTCCTCCGCCGTTCCACCGGAAATACATTCGCAGGCGATCTCGGCGTTCAGTGTGGGCGCCATCCAGAGCGTATCGACCACAGTCTGGGAGATGCGGTTGCAAAACCTTTTGGGCGCCGCCACAAAGCTGACCCGAAGCCCGGCAAAAAAGGCTTTGGATATGCCGGCGATATAGATGCTTTGCTCCGGAATGCGCACCGTCAGCGGGCCGGAATCACCGGAGGATACGAAGCGATACAAATCATCCTCGATCAGGATCAGATCCTTTTTTGCGATGATCTCCGCAATGGCGGCGCTCCGCCGTTCCGACATGAATGCGTTGGTGGGGTTCTGCATCGTCGATACTGTGTATACGCCTTTCACATCGTGTCGGTTGCAGACGGCCTCCAGCGACTGGGGCGTCATCCCTTCCGAATCCATTGCCACAGCTTCCAGCTGGATGCCGCAGATCCTGGCTGCTGTTTTGATGCCCGGGTAGGTGAGGCAATCCACGGCAATGCGGTCGCCCGGCTGAAACACCGAAGACAAAATACAGTTCAGCGCATGCTGCGCTCCGGCTGTCACAATGATGTTTTCAGCGTCTGCCCGGATCCCAAACCGCTTCATCCATGCGCTTCCTGTTTCCCTGTGGCGAAGCAGGCCCTGGGCCGGCGTGTATCCCATAAAATCNNGGCAGAACCAGGCCCATCTCGATCCGCTGCCCCTCCCCTTTGTCGGTGTTCACCAGGGCCGAGTTGAAGCCCAGGTCCGAAGAAATGTACGTTCCGCTGCCCACAATGGAAGTGACCAGTCCACGCTTTTCGGCTTCTTTGTAAGCCCGTGTGATCGTCGTGACGTTGACCCCTACCTTTTTTGCCAGATCTCTTTGGGCAGGCAATTTTTCGCCCGCTGTCAGGATCTCTGCGCGGATATCCCGTTCGATCGCATCGGCGACAGCGATGTAAAGTGATTTGTCTGTATCGATGACGCGCAAATCCCACATTTCAATGACCCCCTTCTAATTGTATTACATACAATTATGGCTTGACGGTGGTACAATGTCAAGGCATACTGTAAAAAAACCATACAATTATGAAACGGAGGAATCATAGCATGAGCAAGACCACTCTTTTCCCGGAAATGAAGAATCAGATGAAAACAAAAGAACTGTTTGAGCAGGCAAAGGGATATGCGTACGATTATATCGACCACCTGGAGCAGATGCCGGTGTCACCGGCGGCCTCCTCGCTGACGGAAATGAAAATCTTCGACGAACCCATGCCCGCGGAGCACTGCGAGGCCGAGGAACTTCTGGGCCTTCTCCACCGGTACGGGTCCATCAACACGGTGGCGCAAACCGGAGGAAAGTATTTCGGCTTCGTCTGCGGTGGCAGCGTTCCGGTCTCCCTGGCGGCAAAGTGGCTTTCTGACCTCTGGGACCAGAACAGCGCCCTGTTCGTGCTGTCGCCCATCGCAGCCAAGCTGGAAGAGGTTTGCGAAAAATGGATCACTGAACTTTTGGCACTTCCCCGGGGGACGGCAGCCGGCTTTGTCAGCGGTTCCTCCACTGCTATCATCTGCGCCATCGCCGCAGCACGCAACGAACTCCTGCGGCGGCAGAACTGGGATGTGAACGTGAACGGCCTGTTCGGCGCTCCGCCCCTCCGCGTCGTGCTCAGCGAGCAGGCCCATTCCTCCGTGTTCAAGGCCCTGGCGCTGCTTGGGTTGGGCAAAGGACGAGTCGAACTGGTCCCCGCCGACGAACAGGGACGGATCTCACCGGAAAAACTTCCTGCACTGGATCGAAGCACGCTGCTGATCCTCCAGGCTGGCAACGTGAACAGCGGCGCCTTCGACGATTTCGATCAGATCTGCAAGATCGCAAACGAGGCCGGCGCCTGGGTCCATGTGGACGGCGCCTTCGGACTTTGGGCGGCGGCTTCCCAGCGCTTCCACAGCCTGACCCGGGGCATGGAAAAAGCGGATTCATGGTCTGCCGATGCTCATAAAACCCTCAACACACCCTACGACTGCGGCGTCGTCCTCTGCAAAGATCGCTCCGCTCTGGTCGGTTCGATGCAGGCCACAGGTTCCTATATCCAGTACAGCGAGAGCCGGGACGGCATGCTGTACACGCCGGAGATGTCCCGGCGCGCCAGAAGCATCGAGCTTTGGGCAACGCTAAAATATCTAGGGGCCAGCGGCATTCGGGAATTGATGGACAGCCTCTGCGAAAACGCACGATATTTTGCGGAAAAACTGTCCGAAAACGGATTCGCCGTAAAAAACGACGTGGTGTTCAATCAGATCCTGCTCCAATGCGAAACAGCCGAAAAGACAACGGCCACGCTGAAACATATCCAAGCCGGTGGGGAGTGCTGGTGCGGAGGTGCGACCTGGCACAACGAGCCGGTCATCCGAATCAGCGTCAGCTCCTGGCAAACCACGAAGGAAGATATCGACGACTGTGTGGAAGTGTTCAAGGAATGCCGGGCAATGGCCGATGCCACCGCGTAAGCCTCCCCGGATCGAAAGGACAAAAGCATTATGAAATCTTTGAACTATAAAAAGGTCGACGCCTTTACCTCCCCATCGTCCTCGGGAAATCCGGCCGCCTGCATCGTTCTTGAACCCGACCGAACTCTGACCCGGGAAGAGATGCAGCGCATCGCCGCAGCGCACAAAGGGTTTGTATCGGAGGTGGTGTATTGCACACCGAAAGGTCCGGATCTCTTTGCTCTGCGCTACTACTCTTCCGAGTGCGAGGTGGAATTCTGCGGACACGGCACCATCGCCTGCATGTACGACCTGCTTCAAAACAACCCGGCGTTGGCCTGCCTGCCTGTCGTCTCCATCGATACGCCCAAAGGCCGACTCACCGTTTATAATGAGCTGGCTGCTTTGGATGCGGTCTTCATTTCCGCGCCGACGCCGGAATTCCTGACAACGGAAGTGGACGCCGCCGCAGCCGCCGATGCCCTGGGGGTCTCCCTGGACTCGATGGTCCGGGTGCATCCGATCCAATTGGTGAACGCAGGCCTCAACACCTTGATCGTTCCCATTGCGACGCTGGCAACTGTGCTGCGCATGGCCCCCGACGAGGAAGGGCTCAAAGCCTTCTGTCTGGCCTATGAAATCGACATCATCCTGATCTTCTGCAAGGAGGTCTCCGGCCCGGACAGCTTTATCCGGAGCCGGGTCTTTGCACCGAAGTTCGGGTACCTGGAAGACAAGGCCACAGGTTCGGGGAATTCAGCCCTGGGGTACTATATGCTGAAAAACGAGCTGTGGGACGGACGACCGATCCGAATCGAACAGAACGCGGAGCCTGCGGCGTACAACATCGTACACTTGAAAACCGCTGACGGAAAAGTGCTGTTCGGGGGGCGGGCAACGGTTAAAATCGAAGGGAAGTATTACATATAGACTGAGAATCGTATTTACAAAGAAGCTGCCTGATGGGATCCCATCAGGCAGCTGTTTTTTCTATTTCAAGCCGTAAGTTGCGGACTTTCGGCTCTCTTCGATCGCCGCAAGTCTCGCCAACTCTGGCAGGGGTAACTCCATCCATTTGTCTGCGCTTCGCTTATGAATTGAAACCTACGACAAGCCGTAAGTTGCGGACTTTCGGCTCTTTTCAATCGCCGCAAGCCTCGCCAACTCTGGCAGGGGTAACTCCATCCATTTGTCTGCGCTTCGCTTATGAATTGAAACCTACGACAAATGGGGAGTTACTCCCATTCCACCGTTGCGGGGGGCTTGCTGGTGATATCGTAGACCACCCGCCCGGCACCGGTCACTTCGTTCACGATCCGCTTGCTAGCTTCTTCCAGGACCTGATAGGGGATCCTGGCCCAGTCGGCGGTCATGCCGTCGGTACTGGTGATGGCCCGCAGGGCGATCACATTGTCATACGTACGGAAATCTCCCGTAACGCCCACGGTCCGAAGGTCCGTCAGCACAGCGAAGTACTGCCAGATCTCCCGTTCCAGTCCGGCTTTGGCGATCTCCTCCCGGAAGATCCAGTCCGCATCCCGCAGGATGCACAGCTTGTCCTCCCGAACTTCGCCCAGGCATCGGATGGCCAGACCCGGCCCGGGGAAGGGCTGACGCCAGACGATTTCGTTGGGCATACCCAGTGCCTCTCCCACCTGGCGGACTTCATCCTTAAAGAGCATGCGCAGGGGTTCCAGCAGGGTAAATTCCACATCTTCCGGCAGCCCGCCCACGTTGTGGTGGCTCTTGATCGTGGCCGAAGTGGAAGTGCCGCTTTCCACGACGTCGGGATAGATCGTTCCCTGAAGCAAAAAGTCGAAGGTGCCGCATTCCAGGAACAGCTTTCCGGCTTCTTCTTCAAAGACGCGAATGAACTCTTCGCCGATGATCTTTCGTTTCCGCTCCGGATCGGTGACGCCGGCCAGCTTGGCCAGGAACCGCTCTCCGGCGTCGACTCTCTTGACCTTCAAGTCGAACTGGCGGGTGTAGACGTCCATCACCTGGTCGCCTTCGTTCTTGCGCATCAGGCCGTGGTCCACGAAAATGCACCGCAGGTTGTCACCGATGGCGCGCTGTGTCAGGATAGCGGCTACAGAAGAGTCCACACCGCCGGACAGGGCGCAGAGGACTTTTCGATCTCCGACCTTTTCTTTGATCGCTTCGATCTGCTCCAGCGCAAAGTCCGAAAGGATCCAGTCCGGCTTGCAGCCGCAGATCTCAAAGAGAAAATTCTCGAAGAGGTCTTTTCCAAAGGGCGTATGGGAAACCTCCGGATGGAACTGAGCCGCATAGAGCTTCTTCTCGTGATTCTCCATCACAGCCGCGGGGCAGGTCCCCGTGTGCGCCGTGATCGTAAACCCTTTGGGAATGTCGTCGATGAAATCCATGTGGGTCATCCAGCAGGAATCCACAGCGATATCGTGCATCAGATGGCCGGGATACACCGCACCGGGCTGTGCGCCTCTGGGACCGGGCATCAACGCCGTCCTGCCGTTTTCGCCCCGATCCGGCGTGCTGACACTGCCCCCCAAAAGCTGAGCCATGAGCTGGGCGCCGTAGCAGAGTCCCAGGATGGGAATGCCCGTGTCAAAGAAAGCTTCGGGCAGCCTGGGCGCATCGGGCAAATATACGCTGTTGGGTCCCCCCGACAGGATGATGCCCTTGGGCGGATTCTTCCGGACTTCTTCTGTGGCTTGTTCGTAGGGTACGATCTCGCAATAGACTTTTGCTTCCCGGACTCTCCGGGCGATCAGCTGCACGAACTGTCCGCCGAAATCAACGATCAGTATTCTTTGTTGCTTCATGGGTGCTCCTCCTAGCGGTTTTGAGATGTATTGGTATCCTTGAGCATCACATCGTGGGCGCCGCCCTCCACGATGGACGTGGCGGAAACCTGGGTGATCTTTGCCTTATTCTGAAGTTCATCAATGCTCAGCGCGCCACAGTTGCAGAGCGTGGAACGAATTTTTGAAAGCGACTGGCGTACGCCGTCGGACAGAGCCCCCGCATAGGGAACGTAGGAATCCACGCCTTCTTCGAAGCGGAACTTCTCATCGCCGCCCATGTCGTAGCGCTGCCAGTTGCGGGCCCGGTTGGAGCCCTCGCCCCAGTATTCCTTTACGTAGGAGCCGTTGACCATCAGCTTTGCCGTAGGGCTTTCATCGAAGCGGGAAAAGTATCTGCCCAGCATCAGGAAGTCGGCGCCCATGGCCAGTGCCAGGGTCATGTGATAGTCGTGAACGATCCCGCCATCGGAGCAGATGGGCACATAGATCCCGGTTTCTTTGAGGTACTCCTTCCGTGCCGCCGCCACATCGATCACGGCAGAGGCCTGGCCCCGGCCGATCCCCTTGGTCTCTCTGGTGATGCAGATGGAGCCGCCGCCGATGCCCACTTTTACAAAATCGGCGCCCGCTTCGGCCAGGAAGCGGAATCCTTCCCGGTCGACCACATTACCGGCTCCGATCTTGACCGTGTCTCCGTATTCGCTCCGGATCCACTCGATGGTTTTCTTCTGCCATTCGGTAAAACCTTCCGAGGAGTCGATGCAGAGCACGTCGGCGCCGGCCCGGATCAGTTCGGGGACCCGTTCCCGGTAATCCCGGGTGTTGATCCCGGCCCCTACCCGGTAGCGTTTGTGGCTGTCCAGCAGTTCCATGGGATTGGCCTTGTGAGAATCGTAATCCTTGCGGAATACGAAGTATTTGAACCTGCCTTCATCATCCAGGATGGGCAGAGCATTGAGCTTGTGATCCCACAGGATATCGTTGGCCTCGGAAAGCGTCACGCCCTCCCGGGCAGCGATCAGCTTGTCCAGTGGCGTCATAAATTCAGAGATCTTTGTATCCAGAGACATCCGGCTCACCCGGTAGTCCCGGCTGGTAACGATGCCGACCACTTTCCCCTGAGCTGTGCCGTCGTCGGTAACAGCCGTCGTGGAATGACCTGTGCGCTCTTTCAGCTCCAGGAGGTCGGTCAGGGTCTGATCCGGTCGTATGTTGGAATCCGATGTAACGAAGCCTGCTTTGTGGCTCTTGACCTTGGCCACCATGGCCGCTTCGCTTTCCACGCTTTGCGAGCAGTAAATAAAAGAAATGCCGCCTTCTTTTGCCAAGGCAACACCGAGACGGTCCCCGGAGACGGATTGCATCACCGCGGATACCAGGGGGATATTCATGCTGATCTCCGGTTGCTCACCGGCTTTGAATTTTGTGACCGGTGTTTTTAAGCTGACGTTGTCCGGCGTGCAATTTTCATCGGAATACGCCGGAATCAGCAAATACTCGCTAAAGGTCCTCGACGGTTCTTCGTAATACAATGCCATAGGTTCTTCCTCCCTGTTCTACTCGACTTCCTCCAGATATTCTTCCAGCGTAATGCCCTGTTCATAAATCTCAGCAGCGGCTTCCGCCCCCACATAGCGTACGTGCCAGGGTTCGTATTGATATCCTGTGATCTCTTCTTTCCCCAACGGATACCGTATGATAAATCCAAAGAGATGCGCATTCTCTGCCAGCCAGATCCCTTCGGGTGCCTGCCCGTAATCGGTGGTCAGCTCATTCCCCACAGACGGTGAGGTGACATCTGCGCTCAAGCCCGTCTGGTGCTCGCTCTGGCCGGGCCGGGCGCTGTATTTGTTGGCAGCTTCTTCGCCGTCCCGGGCAACATAGCTGTAAAAGATATTATACTGCTGTGCGTAGGAACGATATGCCGTCCGAATGCCGATCTCATGACCGGCTTCGGCCGCAGCTTCCACCATT